>JACQIC010000056.1 GCA_016198725.1 Candidatus Aenigmatarchaeota archaeon
AGATGCTATGGAAGCAGCGTAAGCTCCAGAAAAGCCAGAACCATACGAACAGAAGTCTATGGCAGACTAGCCTGCCATAATATATTTGGCTGGCTTTTCAGACTTTCAGGACAGAGCCCTATTGACTCTTTCTACTATCATCTAAAAACAGGATTTGGGTCATCAAAGCTTGTTTGGTTGGGGAACTGGTTGAACAGCATCATGCCTGCAGGATAACTTGCGGAATGAAAAAGGATTGCTTTGCGTTTTGCATCGCCAAGCAGCCAGAACTTTACTGCGTCATAATCTTTTTTCGTGTATACTCTTGTTGCAAGAATTGTTGCATTAATTCTCTCAGCCAGTTTTGTTGCATTGCTTTGCTGATCATTTGGGTCATAATCAGTCATTGTAAAGTAAGTGATGTTTAATGGCACAACTTTTGAAATTGTCTCAAAATAAAGTGTGGGAGTTTGATAATACCAGATTGCGTAAGGCAAGCTTGTTGCGTTCACAACAACAATGCGGTCTTTTGTTGTTATACTGACAGGCCGGTCACCCACAGTGAGCATGCCATCCTTCCAGTTAAAAGGAGGACTGCCCACAAGCTTTAGATTATGTCCTATTGCGAGGTAAACATACTTGTCAGGATAACAAATTACCTGAATACCATTATTGCTCAAATATTCTGCCGCAGCAACCTTTCCCGGATGATCACAATCACTCAACACAACATCTGCTTTTTCACTTATTGCCTGATCAACAAGCATGTTCACGCCATGAGTGTCAACAAGAACCGCAAGATCATCCCGCAAGAATCTGGTTGTTGGATACATAACTTTGTCAAGCGGCACCTCAAACCTGAAAACACCACTCTCATCAGAAGCATACCATCTGCCTTCTTTCTCAACAGCAAGAGTGCTTGTAGCAGGCAAAACTGTTATGTTTATGTACGACAAAATGTTTCTTATCCTACCCCCTTCATGCCAGTTGATATCCAACTGCAAATCACTTTCATTATACTTAAGACGCTCAGACATCACATTCAATATATTGGGACCAAAAGGAGACTGGTTAAGCTGCCTGCCAAGCCAGTCACGCGTCACGCGATCAACTTGAGTGACAACACGCGCATTTTCAGAAATTCTTATTCTCGTACTGCCAATTTCAACTTTGGAAAACTTTAAGTGCGAAGCAGAACGCTTGGGAGCGATGTCTGCCGGAATAATTTTCAATTCAGGATTTCGGCCATCAGCCAATTGCTTGTACAGCATACTGCGCCAAGTCTTGTTCTGCGCACCCCAAACATCAGCTGCAGCACGTAAAAAAGCCCGCCTATTCCTTCCACAGCCAACAGAAGCGCTTGTTTCATAAATAACTGCAAGCTCACTACCAGAAGAGAAAGACTCTGCGGCGTCAAAATAACTTAAAGAATCACAAATCATTGAGTTATTGCCTGTCACTCTTCCAACTGCAAGCAAAATATCACCTTTTGCAAATTCAGAAATGTTCTTTTCAACATCAGCCAACAACGCCTGCGCCCAATTCACCACCTCAATTCCTGCTGCATCCGGCACGTACCTAAAATTCTTTTCAATTGCATAATGATCAACCCTGCGCAACAAATTACGAATTGTAGCATTCAGCTCTCCAGTATACGTGTACCCTTCTTTCTTAACAGCATCAATAATGATTGATGGCGCTGTCGTGATATTATACTTCATAACCAAAAGCTTGACCAATGGCTCGTCCTCATAATCCTTGTCCAATGCGAGCACCGCGACCTGCGAATACTCCTTGCTCAAATCCTCAAGCACAAAACCCTGCCTCTCACTCACAACGTCATCAATTTTGTAAAAAAACAGAATAGGAACGTACGGGGTATCGCACTTTGAAGAAAGCTCCTTGAGAACCGCATAAAATTTAATCTGAAGCAAAAAATACTTCCGCTTCAAATAATCATAATCCTTCTTCTTGAACCAGCTAAAACTGCTGTAGCTTGCAAGATCAGAGCCAACACGACGAATTTCTTTCTTCAAATCATCAATCCGCCTGTCCATTGCAATGCAATAACTCCCGCCAGTCTCTTCAACAAAATCCTGCTCAATCCTGTACGCGGCAGTATCAATCTCGTGATGCACAAGAACATCCTCAATCTGGCCAATGCGAAAAAAATCAAAATAATAATTCAACAGCATACCTGTAATAAAAATCAGCACCGTGAGAAAAAAGCTCACTGCCAGCGAAGAGCCAAAATTCTGCGTTGTCATGATAACTGTGCCGCCAAAACCGATTCATCAACAAGCCCCTCAAACTTCTTTTCATAATCAAGAACAATCGCAGGAGTCACAGTGACATTATAATAATCCTCAATAAAATTCAACTCGGAAGAATAATTATATTCCACTGCAAACACTCTCAAATCATATTCCTGCACAAGACTGTCAAGAATTCTTCCCTGCAGAGTCGAGTTTTCATTCTGCCGTGAAAAATAAAACAACACAACGTGAGATTCAACATTACAATTTTTGCGAAGCTTCAAGTACAGAACATAAGTCTGAATCTGCATCAAATGGAACTTGCGCTTTAAAAACCTGTACTGCGTCTCGCCAAGATCCTGCCTGGCAGTCTCGCCTGACAATAATTTTCCCAACTGGTACAAATCATTCGAAAGAGTATTCAAACGCGCTTTCGCAAGATTACAATTAGTGTCCAATCCTTCAAGCAATTCCTGCTCAAGCACATAACTTTCAGTCGTCAGCTCGCCATTCTTGATAAACTGGCTCACCTCATCAATCTGTCTGCCACGGTATGATCCGCCAACAATCACGCCAAAAACAAAAGCAAGACACACTGCCAGCAGAGTTGCAGCATAAATTTGCTTGTTCATCGCCACTTCCTTTTCATTGCAAATGTTTCCTGAAAAATAGCGCACAACCAATGAGTACTCGTGATATACGGCGAAACCGCAAAATAAATCCAGATATACAACAGAGCAGGCCTTACACGCTCATCAAGCTGATGAAATGCGGCCACAATAACATACAACCCCAGCACCATTGACATGAAAACAGGAAAAATTATCTGAACATTCTGCCCCAAAATAAGCTCCTTCAATGTTGGAAAATCAATCACGTGATTAATAAAATACCCCTGAATTGTAAAACTGCGGTAAACAAACTCAAAAAAATCACTTGAACTCCCATACGCCACCATGCCAATAGTTGCAAGAAGAAGCCCTACAGAAAGAACATTGACCGGAAGCTGAAAAAAGCCAAGTCGGCCATACTTTTTGTTAAAAAAAAGACTCCTGAACTTCAAATGATTAAACATAAAACCCCTATACCACCTTACCCTCTGGCGCCACAAACCCCAAAAACTTGCAGGAACTGCAGTGTAAGTAATTGCATCCTGCGCCATAACAACCTTATGCTTATTTGAGCGCAAACGCAGTGCAACCTCCAAGTCCTCAGTATGACCACTCTCTACGCTAAAACCGCCGATAGACTTCAACACTTCTGTTTTAAACACGCACAAACAACCGTGCGTCAAAAATAATGTGTCAACAACAGCCATCAACCTGCGAAACAAATTGCTCATAATGTATTCCACATTTTGAACGCGCTCCAAAAGAGAATCAACACGAAAAACCTTGACAACAGAAATCGCAGCAGCAGCACCTGACTGCTGGAGCGCGCCAAGCAGAGCATTCAACGCATCAGGTTTTGCAAAAGTATCTGCATCAAGCACAGCAAAATAATCAGTCCCGCACACCCCCAAAGCAGTATTAATCGCGCCTGCCTTGCCTTGATTCTTCTGCCTTATCAGCCGAATACTCATTTCATTGTGTGCCGCCATGAACTCCCTGCACTTTTTAGTAGTACTGTCCTTGCTTCCATCATCAACAACCACGACTGACAACAAGTGATGAGGGTAGTCAAACCTGCGAATTGAGTCAAGAGTCATGTACAGTGACCTTTCCTCATTAAAAGCAGGAACAGCAATAGTAACTCCCTTTTTCACCACGCCAACAGTGGACGATTTTGTTGAAACATACAAATAATTAAGCCACACAAGAGAAAGCCACAAAAAAACAAATGATATCGCCCAAAGCACGTATTGTATCATGGTGTGTAATCGTACAGAACATAACCATTACTGCGACTGAGACTTTTAAAGGTTTCGCTGTTTGTCAGAAGCTCTGCAAAACGCGGATGCTGTTTGGCAAGCGCAGGAGTTAAAAGAATACGCTTTACTTTTAACTCGTTCAAGTGAGTTTTCAACTGCTCAAGTTCACCAGAATCAAAAGCCAGTGAAACAAGCCTTGAAATACTATCATAATTGGCATAACCTGAAAGTCCATCACTAACCGGAACACCACCCCAAAAAGAAATTAAAAACCCGATATCCGGCGAGGATAGTGTTACTGCAGACCTGCCTGCCAGAAGAATATCAGCCATTAACTCAGCAGGAACAAGTTCTGGCGTGCGCAGCACAAATGAAAAAGGCTGAAGAAAAAGCCCTGCAAAAACAAAAAACACAAAAAAAGGCTTTAGCTTAGTCACAAACTTAATTTTAGTCAGCGCGTAAACCGTGTGAGCCGAGAGAAACACCACAAAAAAATTCGCAAACAACAAAACATCTCTTTCATAAAAAGACAACACGAACAATAACAACAAAAAAATGTACAGCGCATAAATGCGGGTTTTATACCTCCACACAAACAAAACACCAATAAAAGAAAGCAATAAAACAACAAGACTAAATGAAGACAGCCCGCCAAATTCTGCAACAAACGAGCCATGCTCTGCAAAAGGAAGCTGCGCATAAAAATACAAAGGAAAATTAAAAAACAAAAGAATCACGAGCAGAAAAAAAAACAAGTCAGGAGATTTATTCTGAAAACGGCACAAAAACAACAACCACGCAAGCCCAACTATATTTGCAAACAAACCATGCAACGACAGCAAAAAGAACACACAGCCTGCAAGCCAATACCTGCCATGCAGAAACAAATACGTCCCAACCAAAAGAAGAAAAACAGCGAAAACCGCAGGAGACGGACTGACTATGCCTGCCAGCACAGGAATTGATATCGCATACAACAACAAAAAGTAATTTCCCAAATGCCTGACATACACATTTTCCTTCATGATAAACGCAATCAGCACAAAAGAAAACGCGTGCAGCAACCCATTAAGCACGCTCATTGCCAACGCGCCAGCGAAAAATTCTGCAAATACCGCCAGCAAAACATGGTACGGCTGAAGAACCACCAGACGGCCTCCAAAAACATTTGCATAATCAAAAACCACACCATCAGACCAAAACAATTTGGCAATCTGCAAATGGTAATAAGAAAGCCCGTCGCTAAAAACCTGCCCACCCAACTGCGCACCAGGAACTAAAACAAGCAGTCCAGCAAAAAACACTCCGATAAAAAAAGTTATCAATACCCTCATTTTCCCCTCACAGAACACAACGGCGACTTAGAATACACACTTGCGCCATTACTATACGCTATGCTAAAACAATTGCCAGGCAAATACAACGGCTGAACAACATATTTTGGAGAATAAACCATTCCTGCACCATACTTTTCCATAATAGACACTGCCTCAATTTCCAAAGAAGTTGCAAACAAACGCGCAACATCAGCATACCTTGAAGGAGCATCAGGAATCGCATAATACATAGTATCAAGAACCACCTGCCGACGAGTCTTATACGCCAAATATTCCCCCCTTGCAGGAACAGTGAGAATAACCACATCTGAAGGAGCATACTGCGCAATCCATGAAGCGGCATCATCCTCAAACACATCAGGAGCAGATTCCAAACCAGAACGAACCTGACCAAATGCCTGAACAACATTTGCAGAAATAACAAATAACACAATGCTTCCATGAATAGCCCAAGAAAAATTAGACATGCGCGTTTTCTGCACGTACAACATAAAATCAGCATAACCAACACCAAACAACAAAACCGCAGCATAAACGAAAAAAAGCATGCCAGTCTGCACTGGAACAAGCTTGAACCACAACAAAACAGAAGATACTGCAAGCAAACCAATCATGTAATACAACGCACACTGTTTTTCAACAAGCGCCCGGTATACTGCCAATAACATAAAAAAAACAGTAACAAGCCCGACACCTGCAACAGCACCAAGAATAGTCAATGAAGTGAAAGTCAAAGACAACACTTCCTCAGGAACATGAGCAGACAACACCTGAACGCCCTGCGCCAAAAGCTTAGCATGAACAAACATTTCAACAGCCAGAACAAAAAAAACACTGAACAGCACAAGCTCAACAATTTCACCGCGCAAAACCCGCTTCTCAGACAACATCAACAACACCGAAACACCCAAACTGAAAACGAACAAAATAACAGAAGGATGCAGAAACGTGAACAACACCAGTGCAACAACGTACAACAACACACTGCGCCTTAACAACGCAACATTCAAAACACACAAAAAAACAAACGCCAACAGCAAACCAGAAGCGCTATTAAAAGTTGCAGTAATATCAGGAAGCGAAGCAAAAACCACTGCCGCAAACAACGCCGCTTTCTGACTGCGGCACAAACAAAAAGAAAGCCAGAAAAAAACAATCACCAACACAAAAAAGAAAACATTAGATAACACTTTTGCGGCAATCTCCACAGGCATTAAAAAGCCTACACCGGCAAGCAGATAATCAAACAAAGAAAAAAGCACACCCTCCCTCGGCACCAGCGAATCATGAACAATAGGAACACCAGAAACCATAATATTCCGGGCATTCCTCAAATGAAGATAAGACGCATCATCACTAAAACCCTGAACTGAAAAAGCAAGATAAGTACGCAATGCCGCAGCCGAAAACGCAAACAACACAACCAACAACCAATACCGCTTCATATCCTGAACGTAATGCAAAAGTATATAAATATCCTTACTGTTAATGCATACTATTACCAACCTTGCATGCCAGACTTTGACTGCAGGAATGCCGCATGAGGTAACAAAAAATGCGGAAATTTTGCGAATTCGGCGATGCCTTGTTCAGCAAAATTTAGAATATTGGAATTTCTCGTGTGAACGAGTGAAGCGAGTGAACTCGAGAAATTTTTGGAGGAGAACAAAATGGCAGAACAACTACTTGTACCACAAGACACATATCTTAAGTCAGGAATACACATCGGCACCAAGTTTCGAACAAAATACATGGAACAGTTCATTTACAAAACAAGACCTGACGGACTCTCTGTTCTCAACCTTCAAAAAATTGATGAGCGAATACGACAAGCATCAAACATGCTCAGCCAATTTGCGCCAGAAGACATACTAATTGTTTCACGAAGAGAAAATGGCTGGAAATCAGTCCGCGCATTTGGAAAACACACAGGCATAAGAGTATTCGCAGGAAGATACCCCCCTGGAATATTAACAAACTCAAAACTCGACACTTACACAGAAGCAAAAATAATCCTTGTAACAGACTCATGGCCTGACAAAAACGCAATCAAAGACGCAATACAAGTAGGAATACCAGTCATTGCCCTCTGTGACACGAACAACGAGTCAAACGAAATAGACCTCGTAGTGCCATGCAACAACAAAGGCAAAAAATCACTCGGGCTTCTCTTCTACATCATTGCAAGAGAATACCTGCGAAACAAAGGACAACTTGGAAAAGAAGAAGAGCCAAAATTCACGCTGGACGAGTTCACTGAAGAATAATTATTTATTTTTTTTTAAACCTCTCCTGATACATCCAAAAAACAATGAAATAAGCAAGCAGTGCAGCGTTTTGTTCTGTTCTTGCGTCAATTACGTTTTCAATTTCGTATTTGTCATCTGGCTGGTGGCGGAATAACGGGCTGACTTCATTGATATCAAAGCCAAGAATCTCAATGTTATTTTTTCGACAATGCTTGATTACATCATACAACAATTCTTTCACAGCCATAAGCTTCAAACCATGAGGAAGAGGAGTGCCTGTTGCAGGCATTTCAGAAGGGTCAAGACCATCAACATCAATTGTGATATAAAGTTTTTTTGCGCTGATTTTTTTGCAGATAGCAGTTCGCTGGAGTGAAGAAAGCTGGCCGTCAAAAATTAAGTTTTCCTTTGCGCCCACATCCTCATAAAACTGCCGCGGAGAAGTTGCGCAAAAATAAATACTATCTGTCAAGTTAGTTTTCTGAATAAATTCGCGCTCCTCAATACTAATATGATCTCTGATTCCAACGTGAATAGTGGGAAAACCAAGGTCCTTGCATCTTCTTAACACACTGCCATGACTAAACTTGTTGTCATGCAAAGCATCACGAAGATCCAAATGCGCATCAAAGTGAAGTACTGCAACTTCACTTGGTTTATGAACTTCAGAAATAGCCTTGAATACTCCATTTGAAACAGAATGCTCGCCGCCAAACATCATAATTTTTTTCTTTGCTTTAAGAATCTGTCCAGATAACTCTTCCACTTCCGCAACCATCTGCCTGCATAACTCCAGAATACGCTTTTCAGGCAGTTCATGAATGCCGTGATTGGGATACTCAAGAATTCCTGCATTATTAATTTTAACAACTTCTGAAAGGTTAACTCCAAAATGAGGCACTTCATACTCGATTTGATAACTTGCGTTCAGCACAGCAAGAGGGCCAAACCACGCACCCTTGTGATAAGACGCGGTATGGTCGAATGCCACACCAAAACAAACAACATCCGCCTTATCAAAAGAAGGATTGCACTCATCATCAAGAAAAGTCATTCTTGTCGTCGCCTTGTTCAAGTGCTCCATCAGCCCACCTTTTCAACACCTTTCTCAACAATCACAAACAACACCTCAGTATCAACAGGCAAAGAACGATGCTTTCTCAACACCACCTTCCTTTTCCCGCCAGCAAGCGGAACCAGTTCAATCAAGCATTTGCTCCCATATTTAAGAATATCGCCGCCAACCATGCTAACACCATTTGATTGAAAAGAACTATACACCTGATTCGTCAACAGCACAGGAATGTTCTTTTTGCGAGTTATCTCTGTCAACTGGGCAACCTGCATAGAAAGATCACGATTAAACTCCCCACTCTCTTCACCAATCTTACGCTCAAAACGGTACAGCATAGAAATAGTATCAACAATAATCAAGCCAATCTTCTGATCAACCAATGTTTTCAACTTCTCAATAGACTTCTTCTGCTCTTCAAAAGTAGTGGGCGTGAGAAACACAATATTCTCAAAAACCTTTTCATGATTGCTGCACAACTGCTTCAATCTTTCCACACTAAAACCCCCTTCAGTATCAATATAAATCACTTTCTTGCCATTATCAGCACACGCAACAGCAGCAAGCATTGCAAGATTCGTCTTTCCAGAACCTGCAGGACCGAAAATTGCAGTTATTGCACCAAGCTCATACCCGCCATGAAGCAGCTCATCAAGAAAACCACACCCTGCTGAAATTCTGTCTGACATGCTGATTTTTTCGACAGATTTCTTTATAAAACTTCTGCATAAACTTTTGCAGTTCGCCGCTTCGCGACTCACAGCAAAAGTTTTGTGAGATTTACGCATACGAGAACGCTTTCGTTTGCCTTTAAGTGCATTGCTGCTGTTTTTCCGAAAAATCAACGGATTTCCCGACAAGCACATGAAAAAAAAAGAAATAAAAAACAAATATAAAAGATTATTGAGCTTCTGACTCCTCTCCAAATTCCTCAGAATCACCAAACTCATCAGAGTCAGTCCCTGCCTCTTCAGCAGGCGCTTCAGTAGTTTCCTCAGCAGCAGCCTCTTCAGAACCACCTTCTTCAGGCGCTTCTTCAGCAGCAGCTCCCTTAGCTACAACTTCTGCAAAGCCAACCTTTCGCAACACTTTAGTGACGCGAATATGAACCTGCTCACCCTGCTTCACGCCAGGAACAAACAGAACAAATCCATCCTTCTTGGCAATGCCATCGCCTTTCTCGCCGACAGCCTCGATGGTCACATCAAGCTCTTCACCCACTTTGACGGGGGCAAAACTTCGTCTGGCACCAAAGCCATCACTTTCTCTCTTGTACATATTTCATTCACCCTTGTTCAGTTATTTAAAGATAGACTAAAGTCCATCCTATACCACTCGAAAGCGACATCTGGTTTTTAAACCTTATGAATTAATTTTGCGAATTCGCCGACTTTGTCGGCTCATTCAGCAAAATTTTATGACTAAACATCCTTTATTCCACTTTCTTCAACCCTGAAAATCGCTTCTGCTTCAGGCATGTTTGGCGAGTCAACCATCTTAGCAACCCTACTGCCCTTTTTACCCCGACGCAAATAAAGACGGTAAGTACTATTATGGGCAACAATATGGCCACCAATAGCCTCTGTCGGGTCACCAAAAAAGACATCTGGCCTTGCCATCACCTGATTTGTAACATACACCACCACGTTATGCATATCAGCAAGCCTTGAAAGCACATGCATGTGCTTGTTGATTTTCTGCTGTCTGTCAGCAAGCGTTCCCCTGCCAACAAACTCTGCCCTAAAATGGCTTGTCAAAGAATCAACAATTACAAGCTTCACATTCAAACCTTGCTTTTTAATCAAATCATCAATTTTTTCAGCCAAAAGCATCTGATGATCAGAATTAAACGCACGAGCCACTTTAATGTTTCGCAGTGCTTCATCAGCATCAACACCCAGCCCCTGAGCGATTTGAACAACCCTTTCAGGCCTGAAAGTACCCTCAGAGTCAATAAAAACAGCCATGCCACCACAACCACCTTTTTCTTTCGGCAACTGGCAGCGTACAGCAAGCACATGAGCAATCTGGCTTTTTCCAGAACCATACTGGCCATAAGCCTCAGTAACAGCACCTGTTTCAAAACCTCCGCCCATCAACTTATCAAGCTCAACACTTCCAGTGCTAATCTTCAAAATACGCTGGCGCTTTGCAAGAAGTTCTTCACCGCTTGAAAACTCCATTTCAATATTCGCTCTTGCAATAGCGATAACTTTTTTTGCAGTCGCCTCGCTCATCTCAGTCGCGCCAACAAGCTCGCCGGGAGTAGCAACTGCAATAGACATCAAATCATTAAAACCCGAAACAGCAAGCTTCTCAATAGTCGCAGGACCTATGCCTGGCAAGTCCTTTACAGAGCTAACTTTTTTAATTTCAACACGTATTTCTTCTTGTGGTTCCATTTCTTGTTCCATTTTGTCATCCTCCTTTAATACTTTACTTTTTGCATCTGAATTCGTCTGAATTCCGCTTTGCTTCATTCAAAGCAAATTCTTGAAAATAAAAATAAAAAAATATGACGCCACGCTACTACTTCATACCGCAACCTCCTGTTCTGCAGCACCATTCATTACCAAGTACTTGTACGCTTCAGAAAGCACAAGAGCTGCTCTTGGAAGGTCATTTGCGCGTAATGAACTTGTATTCTGCCATGCACCTTCCTTGTTTTTATAACTCCTATCAAGGTTCACAGTAAAATAGCTGTTTTCCTTGCCATCCTTTACAGCGTTGTTGCGCCAAACTGTTGCGGCAACAGCACCTGCCCTGAACTTTCTTTCCGGCCCTTTCTTGTTTGTTTCCATTTTTTTTACCTCTTGGTGTTCCCTTTTTGTTTCAACCCTCTGCAAGCATTCACCTGTAGAGAGGAGGTTGTCTCCAACAAACAAATACACGACACATTTGTTTAAATACGCCACGCGCAAGGTTGTCCAGTCCAGTGAAATCCCTGAGTTCGCAAGCTCACTCTGGGATTTCTTTAGAATTATCTGTACTATAGCTAAAGAAAAACTACGGTGGCAATTGCCATGACTACTGCCGCAAACAGCAAACTCTCCCATATTGTGCCAACCTCAATAAAACCCATAACTCTAAACTGGCTCAAAGGATACAAATAATTCACGCCAAGTTTTGTGAAACTGTCACTCAGTAGATGGCTAAGATAACCAACAGCGATAGCTTGACCAATCAAGAAATAATCATAAAAATATGCAGCACCCAAAATAATTAGCGGCGGGAAAATGCTGTGAAAAAAACCCCTGTGCCTGAAGAATCTTGCAGCGTATTTTGTCAGCGGAAGAAGCCTGTTAATCTTTGAACCTCTATGGTCAATATCTGGCAACAAACTGGCAAAAACAACCAACCCAACAAACAACGTTTTCTGATCCGAAGTGAGCAGAGGGGCAACTATCAGCGCAACAAGCAAACCAATAGCCATATGAGTTCTGCCAAGCATTTTTGCGAATTCAGGTATTACTCTTATTCAGCAAAAATTCAGGAATAAAACCTTTAAATAAGCTTCGTAATTAATATATTTAAGCGCACTTAATTTAACAAATTTCTGAGCAAGCACGAAGTGCGAACTCGAAATTTGGGCCCGTGGTCTAGCGGTTATGACGTCTGCTTCACAGGTAGAAGGTCCCCGGTTCGAATCCGGGCGGGCCCAGTTTGAAGAACTGATTGAATATAAATTCATCCTACATAATAATTGACCAACTCCTTTGTGACCAGTTCGAGAGTTGGCAGCTTTGCATCAAAACACCTCGCGTACATCTTCTTAGACGCTTTTGGATTAATCTTTGGCGGATTGGCAATCTGCCTGCTCAACTCAACGCCAATAGCGTAAAAAGAACAGGACTTGTCAGGCGGAACACGATACTTTTCCTGAAATTTCCCAAACAACTGATATAACACACTAACCACCACTGCAAGCTTTATATGTGGGCGGGATAAGCGAACAACAGTCATTCTTGGATACTTTTTTCTTCTGCCACACACTATCAAACTCTCATCACCCATCTCAGCATCATAACGGTATTCCACTACATACTTTTTATTCATGCCAACTTTCCAATACCATAATTCTTTTGGTTTCTCTTCACCAGATAATCTCGGAGCGAGAATAACACCTAATTCTTCAGCAAGATGAAGTGCCACCTGCTCCAAAGAATGCGGCATGATTTTTTCATTCGGAAAATACGTGCTTGCGGCAATAAGCATTTATTTATAAACGTATAGGATAATTTTTTAAACAATTCAATCAGACTATTAAGAATGCCAGACGCATTTGAAGTCAATCCATGGGAAGTCAAGGGAATAGTTGACTATGACAGGCTTGTAAGAGAGTTTGGAACAGAAAAAATCGAAGACTTTCTGTACAAGAAACTTTTCTCTTATGGCAAAGCACCTGCTTCACTGAGAAGAAAATTCTGGTATTCACACCGCGACCTTAATATGACGCTGCAAGACTATGATGCAGGCAAAGGATTTTACTTGTATACTGGAAGAGCGCCATCAGGGCCGATGCACATAGGACACATAATGCCTTTCACACTGGCAAAATGGTTTCAAGACACGTTTGACGTGAATTTGTACATAGAAATTCCTGACGATGAAAAATTCCTTGCAAAACAAGGACTCACACTTGAACAAATAGATGAATGGGTGAAAAATGACATTCTTGACATCATTGCAGTAGGATTTAACCCTGACAAAACTTTCATTTTTCAAGACAGGGAGTTTATCAAACAAATGTATACTCCTGCGTGCAGAATTGCCAAGAAAATAAACTTTAATCTTGCAAAAGCAGTATTTGGATTTGGCGGAAGCACAAATGTAGGGCACATGTTTTATCCTGCACTGCAAATAGTGCCATGCCTTTTTGAGAAAAAAAGATGTTTAATCCCTGCGGCAATAGACCAAGACAATTACTGGAGAATCGCGAGAGATGTTGCAGAAGGATTGGGCTACCACAAGCCAGCACAAATACACTCAAAATTCATAGTCCCTCTAACCGGAATGGCAGGAAAAATGTCCAGCTCAGAACCGCATCATGCGATTTTGCTGTCAGATGACGCAAATGCGGTCAAGGAAAAAGTAATAAAACACGCATTCTCAGGAGGAAGAACAACACTTGCAGAGCATCGCAAACTCGGAGGCAATCCTGATGTTGACGTGCCATACCAATGGCTTGCAACATTTTTGGAAGAAGACGATGCAAAAGTTAAAAAGATTTATGCTGATTATAAAAGCGGAAAACTATTGACAGGAGAGCTAAAACAAATGCTAATTGATAAACTAAACGAGTTTCTTGACCAGCATCAAAAAGCACGCGCAAAAGCACACAAGTTGGTTGACAGATTCAAATACACAGGAAAACTGGCAAAAAAAATGTGGGAGTTTGAAGACATTGAGTGATAATCCATAAGATTGATAAATGGCCAAACTTTATGCAACTATATGTTACAAGCATACTATTATGTATCACGGGCAGTCAAGAAGCACAAAAGAGCATTGCTCGCAGGAAGCATTGCGGAAATAGTTGTTGCTGCCTGCTCAATACCTTTAAGTCTAAATGGCAGTGAAGCTTTTCTTAACGTTCACCGAAGTGGAATAGGGTTGCTCCGCAATGCGTACTATTCGCAGTGCAAGCAAGAATTCAACAATGAAACACTAAGCCGTGCATTTCAACACCCGCAAACACAACAAACACTTGACAGGCTTTTCATACAAGATGACGCGCTTACTTATTCTGAAATTGCAGGCAGTATATTTCTTGATGAAGACGAAACAGGACCGTTTCTGCGATTTTACACCACCAGAACAATCAACGCTTCATTTGCAGATGAACTTTTCCACTCCTCTGATATGCATTCCTACTTTCGCAATAATAGAACACTTTATCTTAACATAACCAAACTCGACCCACAAATCTTTGACACACTTATTGAAAACAATGAAACTCAAGAACTTCTTGAGCACTACATAAAAAAATCAGATGACAATGCCTTTATCGACGCAACACTCATGCATGGAGAACATTTGTACAGGCAAGGAGAATTTGTCGGCGCATTCCACCTGCACAACGATGAGTCAAGACCGACATTGGCAGATAGTAATGTTGAACAATTTGTTATCTCAAAAACACGCCCATACTCTTTTTACAGAACAGGAAACGGAACATCTGTACGAGTAAACAATTAAGTATTTATACACCACATTGGTTGAGCTGCGTATGCCAGAAAAGAAAATAGTCGGGCTGACTGTGCGCAAATCAGAAGACATGTCTGAATGGTACCAGCAAGTCGTGCAAAAGTCAGAACTGATAGAATATTCCTCTGTATCAGGCTGCGTGGTTTTTCGCCCTTATTCCTATGCGATATGGGAAAAAATACAACAGTTCTTTGACAATGAAATAAAGAAAAAAGGAGTTAAAAACGCATATTTTCCACTATTCATTCCAGAAGCACTGCTAAAAAAAGAATCTGCCCATGTGGCAGGATTCACCCCAGAAGTCGCTTGGGTTACAGAAGCAGGACACTCCAAACTAAATGAACGGCTGGCAATAAGGCCAACATCAGAAACAATAATGTACGAAAACTATGCGAAATGGATACAGTCATGGAGGGATTTGCCGCTCAAAATCAACCAGTGGTGCAGCGTAGTAAGATGGGAATTCAACAATCCAGTGCCGTTCTTGCGCACACGAGAATTCCTCTGGCAGGAAGGACACACTGCATTTGCATCAAAAGAAGAAGCAGAAAAAGAAGTAAGAGATATACTATCGCTGTACAAGCAGGTGTTTGAAGAACTTCTTGCGGTCCCAGTAATTGAAGGGCAAAAAACAGAGCATGAAAAATTTGCAGGAGGGCTTTACACAACAAGCGTTGAAACATTCCTGCCATCAGGCAAAGGAATACAGGCAGCAACAAGCCACTGCCTTGGACAAAACTTTGCAACAGCATTTGACATCAAATTCTTGGATGAAAAAGGCGACAAACATTTTGCATGGCAAAACTCATGGGGAATAACAACAAGAAGCATAGGAATCATGATACTGATGCACGGCGACGACAAAGGACTGGTTCTTCCACCGGCAATCGCGCCAACACAAATAGTAATAGTGCCAATACTTTTTGAAAACACAAAAGAACAAGTGCTTGCAGCAGCAAAAAGCATAACAACATCACTACACCACACGCGAGCACACCTGGATGACAGGGACAATTACTCGCCAGGATGGAAGTTCAATGAATGGGAACTCAAAGGAGTGCCATTGCGAATAGAAATAGGGCCAAAAGACATTGCAGCAAAAACAGCAGTAGTTGCAAGAAGAGACACGGGAAAAAAAGAAATAGTCGCATTTGAAAATCTGCCAACCCGTGCAAGCGAGCTTCTGAAAGAAATACAGCAAAACTTATTGGACAAAGCAAAAAAACAAATTGATGATAACACCGTCACTGCAAAAAGATGGGAAGACTTTACGGCGGCATTCAAGGAAAAAAAGCTTGTACTGGCGCCATTCTGCGACAAAGAAACCTGCGAGGAAGAAATCAAGGCAAAAACAGACGGCGCCAAAACACTAAACAAACCATTTGAACACCCGCCAATCAAAGGAAACTGCGTGCACTGCAACGCGCCAGCTACTGCTTATGCGTTGTTTGCGAAGACGTACTAATTCCAAGCCACGCATACACTTTTTTTACTCTTTCATTCAAATCTGTTTCCTGAATGAGCTGCACGTTTCCAGAAAAGTGCTGCATCACTTCATCATATCCACAATAAACAGCACGCAAATAATCAAAATTATCCTCATTCCACTTTTTTTTACCCGTTTCAGCCCATCTTTTTTGCAGACAGCTTATGGTAAAATCCAGCGAAGGCCTGACAAAAACCACATTTTGGGGCCAGTGGTCTGGCACGAATAATATTTCTGCAACAGCATGCAATGAAGTTTTCACAGATTCGGAACACCAGCCCAGTTTGGCAAAACCAGCAGTATACGCCAAGTGGTCAAGAACACGCCTGTCCCCCAACACATACTTTTCAGGAAATTCTTTTGCAAACTCACGCTCCTGCAGAGCATACAAGTACATCCTGCAGAGTCGTGCAAAATTACGCTCACTAACGTTTGCCTGCCTCGGAAGATTAATCTCCCCACGCTCAACAAAATGGTTCGTATCACTTGCAAGCATTTTGACAAGTGTACTTTTACCACTTCCGTGTGTGCCACAAAAATAAACTATTTTTTGCATTTTTCTCCAACGGTGGTGTCCAGCAAAGGGAGAAATACCTGTGCTGCGACATCAAGTGCTTTTCCCCTCACAAAATCATACTTTCGTTCGTTAGTAAGGCCAAGCTGCATGCGCCAACCATTGCCAACAGGAGCATTGTTGCTCAGGAAAACAACGCGTTTTGCAATATCCACCATGTCGGACACAATCTGCGACTCATTGTCCTTCTGAAAATCTGGAAAATTTGGCACGTATCCCGCATACTCTATTTCCAGCTGGCGCTGCACTGTCCCTCTAAGATGAGCACGCGTGATAGTAAAAGAAAAAATTCTTCCATCGTGCGTGTCAAGAATAAAAGCGTCGCCTTTTTCCTTGCGAATATTTCCATGATACACTGCACCATCGGCTGTTGTGTCAGAAACTTTTTTCAAAATCTCCTCCATCGTCACCTGATACCTTTTCTCAGTTCTCTTCATCACCAACCGCTCATACTGCACATCAGTATTCAACAAAAGAGGTTGGCTTTTCTCTTTCAAAAACAATTTCCCGCCCTTTTCGATCACCACAAGACGCTCCTCATTATCTTTCCCATAGAAATGATTTGTTCCCTCTGCAATGGTGTTTACAGAATCCTTTAAGAACCTGGCAGTGCCAGAAGCAGGAAACTCAAATGCGTCCAAATACTCCTTAATATTTGGTTCCCCAGACTTTTTAGACTGGACAGAAACAGGAACGATTGAAAATTTAACCTCGTACTCAATCTCTGGAAACTCCTTTGGCGCTTCTGCACACTTTTGATAATCTAACAGTAACTTTACAAACCCTGCATTCTTTGCTTCACTAAACGCAGTGTATGCCTTTACCAGATCCGCAATGTCATTTTTGTGAAAAAACTTGTTCACACTCGCGTTCATGCGCGTCTGCCAGTCAGACAGTTTATCATTGCAGTACCCTCCATCAGACGAGTATGAATAACTCGTATTATAACATCCTCCCATTTCTGTCACCTCCAATTCTTTCAAGAATATACTTTGCCCGCTCTTCAGGCGGTAGCACCGGTACCCTTATTGGGGTGTAGCTGTGCGTGATGTATGCTTCAGCAAGCGCATTATGAATCTTTTCTGCTTCTTCCACACTCTCCTTTCGCTGCGCATCCGTACAGTACGCTGGCAGCCGATCAAGCAAAAACACACCTGCGTATTCAGCATTCCTGCACGCATGGCTCAACTGCAATGGCACATCTATGCCACCCGCCCAGCAATACGCCAACCCGTCAAGAAGACCTCTGTCAAGAAAAGTGACCCCTTCAACTTTACTTTCCAAATCGAGTTGGCGGGTGACGACTAATTTTTGAAATGCAAAAAGGTTGGTCCAAGGCAAAACACCATTTGGCATTTGTTCAGCAATAATCTGCCGTGCTACTTCAGGAAGCGTGGAATATCCTAACTTTTCCAATTCATTGAGAGTTGTAGTCTTTCCAACACCAGGACCGCCTGTTATCACGTATTTCATAATAATGTATATATACTTGTACAAGATTTGTTAATTTCTAACAAAAAAATGTGCATAGTGTTGTACCATGCTGACGAAAACAGAACAGGACAATATCATTGACTTGGTGCGGCAGAAACCTCGAACAGTACAGGAAATAGCCATAAGCATACAAAAAAACTGGAGAACAGCAGACAGATACGTCGAAAGAATAGCACAAGAAACAGGACTTCTTGCAACACGCATATTCAGAGAAGGAAGCAGAGGAGCGCTCAAAATCGTATACTGGAACGCCCTCGACAGGGCTAAAGGAAGCGCATATCAGGAAAGACTACTGCAAAAAATCCTGCAAGGAAGAAAAAAAGAAGACTTCTCACCATTTGACATCTATCAATTCGTGCAACCTGACAAGAGAGAGGCATACATAGAAACCACAGAATTCTCAACCAAAACTCCAATCAAGTACGACAAAGTGCTGGCACAAGCGAACAAGCAAGTATTGTTTTTCTCAGGCAATCTGTCATGGGTTGAGCTTGGACCAAACATGCAAAAAACACTTCTTTTGCTCGCAAAACAAAAAACAAGCATAAAAGTCCTGACAAAAGTGGATGTCACCTCACAAAAAAATACGGAAAAAATGCTTCAAATAAACCAACAATGCGGCTGGAATGCAGTAGAAATAAGGCACTGCGAACACCCGCTCCGCGCAATAATAATAGACGACACTCGCGCAGTAATAAAAGAAGTTCTAAACCCACAAAATTACAGAAACACAGAACTAAAAAACAAAACATTCGTGTTCTACAAAATAACAGACACAGAATGGGTAAACTGGCTGCAAAAAGTCTTCTGGCACCTCTGGGGAACAAGCATAGACGCACAGACAAGAATAAAGTCTCTTAATTCTTTGAACACGTAATTATTCCACACTAAAGCAAAACCGTAGCTATTATTTGCTCCAAAAGTAATTCCCAGAATTTATCTAAATAAAGCGAGGCGAAGCCGAGCAAAATTCGACAAATTCATATCGTAAAACCTGCAGCCAAGTCAAAAAGGCAAAGGTTTATATACAACCTGCAGTTATACAATTTACAATTCTCAGAGTGATTATATATGAAGAATACTGAAAACGAAGTATTAAAAGGGACAACAACTGTTGGTTTAGTGTGCAAAGAAGGTATAGTGCTTGCTGCGGACAGAAGAGCAACAGCAGGGTTTGTCGTCAACAAAAAAGCACACAAGATAATACAATTAAATGACGCGATGGCAGTCACAATGGCTGGACTCGTGTCTGATGCCCAGCTTTTGTCAAAACTCGCAAAAGCAGAACTCAAACTTAAAGACCTGCAAACCAACAGAGCTTCAACAGTCAGAGAAGCAGCAAACCTCATAGGAGGAATGCTTTACATGAACTTAAGAAAAATGTCAATGGTTCCGGGAATAGTTGGATTTCTTCTCGGTGGAACAGACAAGGAAGGATTTCACTTGTATGATCTTGGAATAGACGGTTCAGTAACAGACGTGGATGATTATGTCTCAGACGGTTCTGGAAGCGTATTTGCATTTGGCGTTCTTGAAACTCTTTACCGCAAAGGAATGACTGTGGAAGAAGGCGTGAAGCTTGCTGCCAAAGCAATCAATGCCGCCCTACAACGAGATGTCAATACAGGAAACGGCATAGATATTCTGACAATAACTGATAAAGGACTGCAGTGGGCAGTTGAAAAAGAACTTTTAATCAAAGTTGAGGTCTAATTATTTTAACATTTAATTTGCATTAAATTTGCATTAAAAAAATTTGCAAACAGAACATGCCTGAAATCATAAAAGAAATACTAAAACTGTTACCTTCTGATAAAATATCAGATGCGTACTTCGAAGCAGCAAACGTAGTGCTGTACACAAAAGACAAAGGATTCTTTCTTAACAATGACGGCGCAATCAGAAAATGCGTGGAAGAATTCAAGAAACGCATAGAACTCAGGCCAGACCCGCACATTTGCGAAAAAAAAGAATTTGCTGAAGCAGAAATAAGAAAAATACTCCCTCCAGAAGCAGGAATAGGTGGAGTCATATTTGACGACCACCGCAGTATAGTTATCATAGAAGCAGAAAAACCAGGACTGGCAATAGGAAAACAAGGCGCTTTGCTGCGTGAAATCAGGGAAAAAACACTCTGGGTGCCTTACGTCAGACGCACGCCGGCAATAAAATCAGCAATTGTTGAAAACATCCGCGCAGTACTATACCAAAATTCAGAATACCGCAAAAAATTCCTTGACAAAGCAGGACACCGTATTTACGACGGCTGGAGAAGAGAGAAAAAAAGCGAATGGGTCAGACTCACATACCTCGGAGGCGCGCGGCAAGTTGGCAGAAGCTGTTTATTCCTTCAAACACCAGAATCACGCATAATCATGGACTGCGGCATCAATGTTGCGTCGCCAGAAGAACCATACCCTTTTCTCGACGCGCCAGAGTTTAACATCAATGACCTTGATGCAGTTGTCATCAGCCACGCGCACATAGACCATTCCGGCTTTGTACCTTACTTATTCAAGTATGGTTACAGAGGACCAGTTTACTGCACAGCCCCAACCAGAGACGTCATGAGCCTTCTCATGCTTGACGCAATAAAAATAGCAAAAAGCGAAAACCGTGAATCACTCTACGAAACAGACGACATAAAGGAAATGGTCAAACACACCATCTGTGTGAACTGGGAAGAAGTCACTGACATCACGCCAGACGTGCGACTAACGCTTTACAACTCAGGACACATTCTTGGAAGCTCAATGGTGCATTTGCATATTGGAAACGGCTTGCACAACCTTCTCTACACTGGAGATATGAAATATGGAAGATCAGTACTGCTAGACCCTGCATGCACCATGTTTCCAAGACTAGAAACGTTAATGATTGAAAGCACTTACGGAGGCAAAGCAAATATCATGCCACCACAAATTGAACAAGACCAGCTCCTGTGCAACACCATCAAAGAAACACTGGGCAGAGGAGGAAAAGTGCTCATGCCAGTGCTTGGCTCAGGAAGAGCACAAGACATGATACTTCTAATTGAGCAAATGGTACGAAGCGGAGAACTATCACCAATTCCAGTCTATATAGATGGAATGGTATGGGACATAACCGCAATCCACACAGCATACCCTGAATTCCTCAACAGAAATATACGAAAACTCATATTCCACAAAGACCAAAACCCGTTCCTTTCACCAATATTCAAGCGCATAGCAAGCCAGAAAGAACGCCAGCAATTAATCGAAGAAGGAGCGCCATGCGTAATACTTGCAACATCAGGAATGCTTGTTGGCGGACCATCTGTTGAATACTTAAGACAACTCGCAGACAACCCACGCAATACGTTAATCTTCAGCTGCTACCTGCCAGAAGGCTCTCTTGGAAACAGAATCCTGCACGGAGAACGAGAAATCATATTCAAAAGCGGACCAAAAACAGAAGTAGTACCAATCAAAATGGAAGTGCTCAAAGTAGAAATAACAGACCACTCAGACAGAAAACAACTGCTGAATTTCGTGTTCAAATGCAGCCCAAGACCAAAAAAAGTCGTTATCAACCACGGTGAAAACACACGCATTCTGGACCTTGCAAGCTCAATACACAAACAAGGACGCATCGAGACAGTTGCGCCAAGAAATCTTGAAACTATACGGTTGAGGTAAATCCACCAAAGTGGTTCGTTTTAGTCCTTTAAAGTGGAAAGATATATAAATAAGTTACTTCTAAATACACTAAAGTGGAAAATACCGAAAAACCTTGGGAAGAGCTGAATGATGTTGAGAAACAAAACTACCTTAACTTTCATACAACGAGCTACAAAGAGGATATAGCTCACGCAGAATTTGTTGTTTTGAAATTTCCGCGCTGGTCAATCATTTCTGGATATTATGCTATGCATGACGTTACGAAGCTCTTTCTTGCAAGGCGGTTCAAGATCAAAATTGTTAGCCCGCAAATTCACGCGAAAACTATTGCCGCAATTGATTACTTTATCAAAGATGATGAACTCAGACAAAAAATTATTCCACTTCTTAAAGAGGCTCAACAAACATTCTACAATGTTGAGCGACTTAAGGAAAAGGTCATCCCTCTTCTTCTTAAACAAAGTAAAAAGCAACGTGAACAATCACAATACTACAACGAGGATTACTCGGAGAAGAAATCCATTAACGCTCAGAAGGCAATGGCCTTTCTTGAACAAATGGTCAAGCCATACATCAAAATTATCGAGGGACTGCTCTGATGCTACTCGACATTTGCCTTGGAACAAGAACTGCATGGAAGATACTCTTTGTTATTATGAGCGCCCCGGGCAAAGCCATTGCGCGCAAACAAATTAATGACATGACAAAAACAGGACACCGACTAGACAAATACTTGACTCTTCTTGAACGATTCCAACTTATCGTTAGGAAGAAACAAGGAAAGAAGTTTCTTTACAGCTTTAACTTAACCAGTGCTTACGCCGAACAACTCATTCTGCTTTACAAACAAGAGCGTAAAGACTACAATGCGGTTGACTTTGAAATAATCAATATCCTTCGGGATTTCGTGTATGGATTAACACAGTTTGATTTCAAAAACATCCGTAAATTGCTTCTTTTCGGTTCGTACGCCAAAAGAACATATCACGAGACGTCGGATATTGACGTCGCCATTTTAACTACGGAAGAAACAAATCCAGGAGAAAAATTACTTCACACTGATTTGATCGACCAACTAGAAAAACGATTCGGCAAAGAAATACAAGTCCACTATTTTACGGAAACAGAATTTGAAAAACTAAGAAAATCAGGAAATAAATTAGTGAACGAAATCGCGGCAGACGGATTGGTGCTAGTTGGATAAGGTATTCAACAGCACATTCACTAGAATTGTTTCCAGCCATTAGAGATATTGAAATATAGCAAAGGACACAAATAATTGAGTATTACGATTGTCCTTTGCTTATTACGAACGGACAACTCTTGCTC
>JACQIC010000076.1 GCA_016198725.1 Candidatus Aenigmatarchaeota archaeon
AATGCAAAAAGCCCGAATAAAACTGGCGTCAACGGATATTGACAAAGTCAACCAAACATGCTCTTTCATAAAGGACATTGCAGATAAAACAGGTGTTGACATGCGAGGACCAATACCTTTGCCAACCAAAAGATTGCGCCTCACGACCAGACGAGGACCATGCGGCAACGGCTCAAGCACATGGGAACGCTTTGAAATGAGAATTCACAAAAGACTTATTGATTTAGGACTGGATGAAAGAGCGCTGCGGCTTGTAATGCGCGTCCCAATCCCTGAAGGACTTAATATTGAGATAGAAATGGTAGATGTATAAAATTGTATAAAATAAATTCAGAAAGTTTTTTCTATTTCAAATAACTTGATTCGTCCTGTTCGTAATTTATTTTCTTGGCAAAACGAGTTGTCCACCAGCCTCCACCGGAAGGTTCATCAGAACATTGTTCAAAACGTCGTCTATAATTATTATCAAGCACATCTCTTTGCTGAACACCCTCAAAACCATGCTCAAGAAGATTCTCCAACCTCCTGCGAGTAATTAGTCCTACACCCTCAACATCAAGTCCTTTAAGCGAGCCGTTAATTCTGTAATATTCCGCAAATGAAGTTTGACAGTTGCGAACTGCATTCATAATCTTTGGTGTTGTGTGCCTGTCAATATTAGCAGTCAATGCAACAACCATTTGCGCAAGTTCAGCATTAGTGTACTGCTGCGACATTTACTTTTTCACCTCAACACTTTCTTCAGAGGACTTAACACTTTTTTTCTTTTCAACTTTCTGAACTTTTTTCTCAATAGGAGCATCAAACAACTCTGCAAACACTGCACCCTTATCGTCCTTTTTTGCAGTCACGCGAACTCTTGAAGGCGGATTATTAATTCCGTGCTTCCAAATTTCAAGATTCAAATACCTACCCAACTTGACATCAGAACTTTTCATGTGCCTCCCGAGAAAATCAAATACTGCAGCGACTGCCCGTTTTGCCCGCCTGTACTTCGGAGCATTCAACCACTCTTTTCTAAGCGGAATAGTTAGTGTTCTTTCAAGTGCCATAGTTACGCCTTCAGCTTACTCCTGCGCCAATTACGCTTAACAAAAGTATGCCTGCCAGGATGCACCCTGCGGCCTTTACCATACTTCTTTGGAACTGTCCAAAATGGAGCCCATCTCGTCTGCCTGCCAGCCTTGGCAAGCCTTTTCTTCCTGCTAATATGTTTATACCGCGCCATTATTTCCTGAATAACCTTGTTTCTTTTGACTGCATTTTAACTAAAACATCACGAAAAGAAGCATCATCAATCTGTTCTATTCCCCCTGCATGCACCAACTGTGCAAGCACAAGCAAAACCTGCACTGCACGCTGAGGAGAAGCAAGCTTAATGTTCGCAAAACGAGAACGCGCATCAGGAGACATTATCGACTTAACAGCACACTCTAATTGCACAATCTGCTGTTCAGCCTCTGCACCCTGCGGGGACTGCGTGCTAAAACGCTGCAGTTCATCCATTTTGAACCTCTTCTTTAATTTTAACATCTTCAACTTCTGCAGTTTTTTTCTTCCTAGGAGCGCGTTTTCTGGGCTTTTTTGCAGATTCCGCCTTAACCGCAGGTTCTGCAGTTTTTTCCTCAACAGCAATAACCTGTTTTTTTGGCAACGAAATACCTTTAACCTGCATGATGCCCTTAGCAGTGTTATCAAGCAGTTTTTTACCCTGCGCAGTAATTCTTCGTCCTTTATGAACTCCAACAGCAACCTGCTTTACCAAACCTGACTTCTCAAGCTGCTGGAGAATCTTGCGAATAATATTACCAGAACCTGGATAAGTGTGTTCAGGAGCAAAACCAAGATTGCGCTTGCCGCCATAATGCTTGCGAAGCTTTGAAGTGCCAATAGGCCCTGATTCTGCAATTCTACGCAACACAGAAGCAGCGCGAACAAACCACCAGTCATGCTGAACAGGAGGACGCTCCTTGTGCGCACCTGTCTTTACAAACGGCGCCCATGCCGGAGGCTTAAACGCTGGAAGCTTCTGCAATTCCTTTGCGACAGTAACTATCAAGTCCCCTTTAGGAACATCATACATGCTCATGATTCATACTCCTCCCAGTAACTCCTTGAGAAGTTCTTTAAACCAACAAGACAAATTTCCACCTATTTAAAAAGGTTACGGAAGAATAGGCTTTGCGCGGAAACTCACTCTTTTCTGATTAGGACGTAGACTTTTCTTCCTAAGAATTCTTTTGGTGCGTCTATTTTTGC
>JACQIC010000062.1 GCA_016198725.1 Candidatus Aenigmatarchaeota archaeon
CCAGTTCTGCCCTTTGTACGATTTGATGTAAACCATATCACTCACCTCTTTTTACCGACGACAAACTTATGATTTATCGACGAGAACAAGTATAAATATCTATCGAATTATCGGACAACCTCTGTCCCTTCTAAGAAAGTCCGTTTGAGCAGAGTTTTTCAGATGATTAACTTCAGCATGCTTGGATAGTATCAAGTAAGAAATCTTCAATTATATCGAGCAGCAGCCTGTGGCGTTCTTATTTGCCAACTTTTAACCCATTTTTTTCTGCCAGAAACAAGGTGCTGGAGCTGAACCTGATTATCAATTCTCAACACGCGCCAGTTTTCGCCCTCAACCAGCACAACATCTCCTTTTTTGAAAAGCATCGGACGCCACAAAACAGTAATTCGGTAAAGGTCTTTTCCTGTTTTACTTACAGTATGAAGTGTTGCAGTGACTTTTATTGTTCCACCGTGTTTTTCCTGCAGTTTCTTGCCAAGCGCGCGCAGGTAGTGCTGGCTGGAAAAGTACAAGTCCCAACCTCCTTTAACTTTTTTTATTTTTGTAACAAGCGCGCGTGCATCTCTTTTTACAATCAACAAAATTTCATCAATAACATTCTCTGAAACATCACGTACCTGAAGAATACCCTCAAAGTAAGCAGCATGAGGAAGTTTTAGCATATTATTTTACACAGAATATATTTGACATCACCCTGCATCTTCGATGAAGCGCCTGCCTCTACTCCCTAAATATGGATTAATTACTTCATTACCAATCTGCGGCACAAACCTTGATGATGCCTGGTCTTCCACAAACCTTCTTCCCCTGCCGCCTAAATCATAGTCGCTTTCAACCAAAATCAGCCCTACAACTGCAGTAAATGCAACAATTCCAAGAACAGCCAAAGAAACCATTTTTGTTTCATCCATGCTCCACCTCTTTAAAAATACATTCTAAAAAAACAAAAGCGCACAAATATATAAACTATTCTACATTTTGGCATCCACAATGAAGCAGAAAACACTCAAAGACCACCTCAAAAAACTCTGGTGGTTTATTTGGGAGGATAATTCGCCGGCAAGCTGGGTAGTTAATGTCATCCTTGCATTTGTGCTAATCAAATACGGGCTGTACCCTGCACTGGGAGCCATACTCGGCACGACCTACCCTGTTGTAGCAGTGATGAGTGGAAGCATGGAACATGACACTGCACTTGATGAATGGTGGCAAGAACAGTGCTGCAGTGATGCGTTGTGCACCACGCACCGCACGCAAGGAGCACTCTATGAAGCAAACAAGATTGACAAGGAAAAGTTTTTAACATACCCATTTCCAAAAGGATTTAACAAAGGAGACATCATGGTATTAGTCAGACCAAAAAAACTCAAACAAGGAGACATACTCGTGTTTTCAGCGCCACTACAGCCAGAACCAATCATTCACAGACTCATATCGGTTGAAGAGGAAAAATACAAAACAAAAGGCGACAACAACTGCAACCTCATAGGATTTGAAGAAAAAATTCTGCCAAAACAAACAATCGGAAAAGCAGTCCTGCGCATACCTTACCTCGGATGGATAAAAATAATTTTTGTTGAAATACTTAAAACAATCGGGGCGGCATGATGTTCTGCCCAAAATGCAAAAGCATACTGCTGCCCAAGCCAGGCAAAGGACTGCAGTGCAGCTGCGGCCACAAGCAAGAAGGAGTTGTAACACTCAAAGAACACGCCAAAATAAAGACTGCAAAAGTAGAAGTAATCGAAAAAGAAATTAACATCAACCCCATAGTGGAAATGGACTGCCCAAAATGCATGCACAAACACGCCCAGTTCTTTGAAGTCCAAACAAGAGCGGCAGACGAGCCGGCAACAAAATTCTACAAGTGCCAAGGATGCGGGCACACATGGAGAGATTACAAGTAATTTTTCCGAATTCGCCTTCAGCTCATTCAGGAAAAATTCCAAAGAGTGCCTTTGCGCAGATAACATTTATAACAAATACGCACATTTTCTCGTGAAAATGGAACTGATTATCACAGAAAAGCCAAACGCCGCAAAGAAAATAGCTGACGCTCTTGCTGACGGCAAACCTGCAAAGGATTCTTCCAACGGCGTTCCTTTTTACAGAATTTCCAACGGCAAAAAAGACATTATCATCGGCTGTGCTGTCGGCCACCTGTACGGCCTTGCAGAAAAAAACAAAAAAAAAGGGTTTTCTTATCCTGTTTTTGACATCCAATGGGTGCCAACTGCTGAAGTTTCAAAAGAAGCCGCATTCTCAAAAAAATATCTCGACACACTAATAAAACTCGCAAAAAAAGCAGACACGTTTATAGTCGCAACAGATTATGACATTGAAGGCGAAGTAATCGGTTACAACATAATTCGTTTTGCAGCCAAACAAAAAGATGCAAAAAGAATGAAGTTCAGCACGCTGACAAAACCAGACCTTCAAAAAGCATACACCCACCTCTCCCCGACTCTTGACTGGGGAATGGCACACGCAGGAGAAACCAGACATTTTCTTGATTTTTTTTACGGCATCAACCTGTCACGCGCATTAACACGAGCAGTATCTCAGGCAGGCCGTTTTGGAATACTCTCAACAGGCAGAGTTCAGGGTCCTGCACTGAAAATAATTGTTGACCGCGAAAAGGAAATTCTCGCGTTCAAGCCAGTGCCGTACTGGCAGTTAAGCCTCGACGGAACGGCAAAACAGCAGAAGATTGAAGCATGGCACAAAACTGACAAGTTCTGGAACAAACCTGAAGCAGACAGCATTTTCATCAAAATAAAGAATGAAAAAAAAGGAATGTTTTCCAATATTGAAAAAACTTCATTCCAGCAAGCACCGCCAAAACCATTTGACCTCACAAGTTTGCAGACAGAAGCATACAAGTGTTTTGGCATAAACCCAAAAACAACACTCTCAATTGCACAGGAGCTGTACACCGGCGGGTACATCTCTTATCCACGCACGAGCTCGCAACAACTGCCAGAAGCAATTGGTTTTAGAAACATTCTCACACAATTGGCAAAACAAAAACAGTTCGAGCAAAACTGCAAATTTTTGCTGGCAAAGAAAAATCTCACCCCAAATAACGGCCAGAAAACTGACCCTGCACACCCCGCCATTTACCCGACAGGCATCGCGCCAAAAAAACTTGATGAGCGCACTGCAAAAATTTATGACCTTGTAACAAAACGTTTTTGCGCAACATTCGGAGATTCTGCCGAGCGGGAAACTGTTGTATTGACGATTTCAGTCAAAGACGAGCAGTTCATAACAAGAGGCGCAAGAACCGTAAAGCAAGGATGGCACGTTCTATACGCACCATACGTAAAACTTGAAGAAATAGAGCTTCCGGCAGTTGTCAAAGGAGACATAATCGAAATAATAAAAATTCAACAGCACGCAAAAGAAACACAGCCGCCAAAAAGGTACACCCCATCTTCAATCATCAAAGAGCTTGAAAAACGCGGTCTTGGCACAAAAGCAACCCGCGCAGAAATAATTGACACACTATACAGAAGAAATTACGTGAAAGGCGAAGCACTACAGGCAACAGAACTCGGCATGCAAATAGTAATTGTCCTTGAAAAATATTCCCCAAAAATTCTTGACGAAGAATTAACGCGCCATTTTGAAGAAGACATGGAAAAAATAAGAGAACACGTGAAAAAGCCTGAAACTGTGCTTTCAGAAGCAAAAGACATCCTTACAGAGCTTTTAACAGAATTTCGCAGCAAGGAAAAAGACATTGGCGAAGGGCTGAAAGAAACACTTGCAGAAACGAAAACAGCCATGACAACAGTCGGCCCGTGCCCTTCCTGCAAGCAAGGCACACTTGCATTGAGAAAAGGCAAATACGGCAGGTTTATCGCATGCGGCAGGTATCCTGACTGCAAGACAACATTTAAGCTTCCCGCAACAGGAATGATAGAAGTTCTTCCAGGAAAATCATGCGAACACTGCGGTTTTCCAATGATTAAAATAATAAAAAAAGCAAAGCGCCCCCAGGAAGTCTGCATCAACCAAGACTGCAAATCAAAAACAGGCGCGGGAATCGCGTTCAAGGAAAAACCATGCCCAAAATGCGGTGAAGGCACAGTAGTGCTGAGACACTCAATATACGGCAGTTTTGCCGCTTGCAACAAGTTTCCAAAATGCCATTATATAGAACGCTTGGTTGAGAAGAAAGCCGAAAGCGAACTGCAAAAGTTTAAAAAGCACCTTCAATAGTTGGCTGGTATGAGCCGTAAAGAACTTGACCGCGATCTTGAGGCTTATCTTGCACACCGCAAGCAGCGGGAAAAAAAAGTGAAAGTGGAGGAAGTACGCATGCCGCCTGAAGTTGAAACATATGATGATGAAAAGCCAAAACATTCATGGCTTGCATGGCTATTTGGTTATGACGAAGAGAAAAAGCCGGCTGTTCAGGAGCCTATTCCTGAAAAGGAGTTTGATGAAACAGCAATCAAGCAAATGGTTGACGTTGAACAGCTCAAGAACGATTTAAGAGAAATTGCAAGATTCTCACTTGCTTATTTCAAGGACTTACCGCACGATAAACTTGAAAAATTAAAGGCATCGCCAGAATTTGAAAAATTCAAAGAAGTGCTACGCAGGCACGGTGTAATAAAATGAACACAACAGTTCTCGTTTTGGCTATCCTTTCTTTGATTATAGCATGTTCACCTTCAGAGCCGGCCGGAATTGGCGGCGGATATGGCGAGTCTTTAATTCTCGAGTGTTCTGCACAACAGCCATGCCCTGCAGGATACCAGTGTGTTGCACAGCAAGGACAGGAATCAGGCATGTGCCAAATACAACCACAACAAGAAATTGCAGTTAATTAGTGCGAGCGCAAAGCGAGCATTTGAGAAAATTGCCGAGTATATTTCTGCGCAACAGCTCCATCAGTTATGATTAACAGGTTCTCGTCATTTTTTTCATTACCATTCTTAGTAGGGTTATATGAACCTGTAATTACTGTTGTGTTGTCGATAATGAATACTTTGTGATGGATTCCTTTAAGGACTATGCTTTTGTTTTTTAGTTTGTTGTATTCGCTGTATTCACTATTTTGGCTTGAATCAAATATCCCTTCCACCCGCAAGCCTGTCTGCGCAAGAAAATCACCTATTTTGTCATCTGTGAAGCTGTACGTCATGAATTTCATGTTTTCTTTTGCTTTTTTTAATGTATTCAAAACCTTTTCTGCGCAGAAGTCTTCCGGACAGAATGCCGTTTGTATTGTTGCATTATTGTATATTATTACAGGATATCTGACAGGTTTGCCTGCTCCAAATTTTCCCTGCCTCAGCTCATTGAATTCAGCCAGATAATTTTGCGCAAGAAATTCCGACGGGATGACAACAAGGTTGTTTGCTTTTATGTTTTTTGCTGTTGGATTATACGAACCAGTAATAACCGTTCTGCTGTCCAACACGCAGAACTTATTATGCATAAGCGCGTTTCGATTATCAAACACCACATCAAGTCCTGAAAAATCATTTTTGTTATCAGTTTCTGCAACAATACGCGCGTTTTTCTCTTTTAGAATGCTTCTAAGTTCAGCAACATCAAGACTGTATAACGCACACACTATGTCATCAGCATTGGACAACTGCGAGACAAGAACTCCATTACAGTCATCCACAGGACAGAAGTACACTTGAACCGGCAGTCCTTCTTCCACAACAGGCAGTACAGACTGGCCAGTAAGCGCGCAGGATGCAAGAAGCAATAAACAACTGATGATGAGTGCGGTGGATTTCCGGTTCACAAGTTTGATAAACTGTGAACTTCTTTATAAGCATAAGGGAACAGGTTCAAGAAAAGTAGTTTACCACTATCGAGTAACTCCAGTACCGAAATGTTTAAATATAACTGCATACTATGCAGTAGTAACATAAAATTGTACTAATCACCTCTTTTTCCCGCGCAGGCGTCTTCGGATGCCTGCGAGGGTTTATCATCTCCTTACAGCAGTATTGTTGCAGGAAGTTCTAAGCGCCGAGTGTAAGAGATGATAAACCAGAGTAGAAGGTTTTAGTATGCTCTTTCTCTTTTATCTATGTCTGAAATGAAAATGAGAGTCTCATCATACACAACACAATATTGTATTCTATAATCGCCAACACGAACTCTGAAAATCTTCTCATTTCTATTCACGATTCTTTTGACATCACTCGGAAATGGTTCTTCTGAAAGTTTTTCTATCCGCTGAACAATACGTTCTGCCAACTGTTTGTCTGCTTTTTTGAGAAAGTGTTTGGCAATGGAAGAAAACTCAACATCAAACATTTTATAAGCCTAATTCTTTCTTTAATGCAGATAGCGGTGTTGTCTTTCTTTCTTTCAATTCTTTCAGGCTCTGCTCAAAACGTTTGCTTTCCTCGATGGTCATAATCGTATCTGGATCAAACATGTGTTTCTTAATAAACTCGACTTCCTTTGTTATGTGTTTAAGCTCAGAAAAGACTTGTTCGATTACTGCTTCAGTCATATGTTAAAGATATAATACAAACTTTTTAAATCTTCTGCTCAATAATATGTATTTTAGAGAACAATCTTTTTTAAAAATACATTATCATTTCTTGTCAAATTATGGAAGATTACTTCATCACTGCAAGAAAAAAAGGAGAAGAGTATTTCTATTTTATGGAGTATAATAGAACCGACCCTCACTACCGTTGTCAGGCATCAATTGTTCCGTCTGATCGTGTACGAGAGAACCCTTCTGCCATCGCTTGCTCAAAGGATATTGCAGATGAAGCATCAAGATTGTTGCAGGAAAGAGGTTATGATGTTGTGATTATCAAAAATGGACAGCATAGAAGCTTGGATTATTTGTTGATGGTAGAACAAACACGTAACTACCAACAAATGTTAAAAGCACAATCACAAAAATAACTGTCAAAAACCACTGGTGGAAAATCGTGACATTTTTAGCGGTATGTGTTTAACTTGTTTATTTGCAGAGGTATGTTCAGCGTTTCTTTCTTGCAATGAATTTGAATGCAACAGTATAATACACACCTGTCAAAAACACACCAGCCAACAATCCAAGCCCAATTGAAAACAAGTCTATTTTAAGTGAAACAATCTGTTGTTTTTGGGGTTTCTCAAAATAAACACCCAAATCAGACAACTCAAGAGCATACTCTGAAAATAACAGCGCAGAAGACACGTCAACTGGCGCAAGAGACTGAGCATACTCATAATAACTGTATCCTATGATAGGAAAAACTCCTTCTTCCTGCGCGCGCAACAATTGCTGTTTAACAATCTCAAGTTTTATGTCCAATATGTCATTAAGCCGGTCGTCACCCACACCTAAAAGCCCCATGACAACATCAGCTTCTGCTTTTGCCTTGCTTGCGCTTCCAATACAAGAAATGTAGCTTTCATTACTGTATTCCAAATACGCCCGGTCAAGAGCTCGCCTGGTCTCCTTTAGCGAATCAGGAAGCACTGAAATAACATAGTTGTACCGTTCTTCTGCTTCAGCAACTTTGCTAACGCAGGTTTTTAACAACGCTTCAGGCGTAAGTCTTAAACTATTGCCGCTCAAGTTAAAAAACGCACTCCACGCTTTTGCGCTGATAAGCCGTTCTTCACTATAAGACAACAATCTCCGCTGCTGAACCGCACCTTTTTCCACCTCAGCTTCCAATAAACCTTCTCTTGCTTCCTTAAGCCGGTCCTTTACAACAATGTACGTTTGCAAGTCTGTCAGCGTAGTTATTTCCTCCTGTTCAAGTTTATCTTCCAAATACTCAAGCCGGCTGTCGAGAACACCAAGCTCCCAACTGAAGTTTCCTGAATTATTTTTTGAATTAATAATTTCCTTAGCAAGAAGATTTGCCCTGAAGCAAAAACTCGCCGCACTATAACTCGTATTCAAAGCCAGCGCCTCTGCCGCCCTGACACTAAAATTCAGCAACAGTTCATTACTCTCATTGATTTTGCTTCTAAGCACTGCAGTCCTACTGCACAACTCATTTGCAATACGCTTCATTGTTTCCCCATACATTGGCTCTATAATTAGCATATTGCTGTTTTTCATGACCTGCACACCAGTGAAAATTCCATACGCTTCCCTGATTGTCGCCACTTCAACAACAGTAATGTTAAGCCGTGCACCAACCGCAACAAGATCTGTGCTGTTTGCAACAAATGGATTTTTTTGATAACGAGTACCTGCCGGAATCAAAACAGTCGTGTATCCTTTACCTGCCGCAGCACCTATTTTTTTTTCAATCCCGCCAACAGGCCCAATAAGCCCGCCACTATTAATAGTACCAGTTATTGCAATTTTAGGATTAATGCTTGCATTCTGCAACGTCGCAGCCACAGCAATTGCAGCCGCAGCTCCTGCAGACGGTCCGCCAACTATCGGACCAGGCAATGCTTTAATCGCAAAGAAAAAATCTTTATCACCACAATCAATGCCAAACTCGTGGCACGCTATCTGCTGCGCAAACCGCATACTCACCTGAGTAGATATTTTCGTAAGAGGCGCAGTTTCAAGAAAAACCCGCTCAGAACCCCCACTAACATCAAGCCTGAGCTCTGTTGCAGAACCAAGCTGAGTGCCATTAGACAATTCAGTAAGCGCAAGCAAAGGAACAGTTCCAGACATGGCAGATACGGATGCACACAACAGCAAAGCAACTAATACCAAATTCTTCATAAAAAACAACTCTTGAACTGCGGTTTTTAAATGTCACTCTTAGCAAACAAGACTTGCGATCATAATCGGATGATAAGGCAAAAACAACCTTGACTTTTCCGGCTTTTTCTTTAAAAGAGAACATATTTTGTACGGCGCAAGCGGCAAAAGCTTTCTTGGAGCCGCAAGCTCAGGAATCTCTTCAAGAGGCACTTCAAGAGGCGCAAGCCCTGCTTTGACACGAATGCAATTATCCCACACACGTTTTGAACCGTCAATCATCGCTTTCGGCACTTTAAAAATACACGACTCATAATCAACGATTGCCGCAGGCCCTTTAGTGAACAACTTAACTTCATCACAACACGCGATACAATCAGCCCTATTTGGAAGGTCGCAAATATATCTTCTCTCTTCCCAATGCGTTGGACCACCAATATCAGGACCAGCAACTTTTATGGCAAACCCCTGAACTTCAGGACGAACAAATACCGCCAGCCCAACAAGCACAACAACGCCAACAACAACAAAACCAACAACTGCATCATTCATGCATTGTCTTTTTGCATTAAAGTATAAAATATTATCGGGTTCTGTTACATGGAAAGCTCCGTCGATAAGTGATTAATTCTCGTCAATAAAATTGTATGTTTTGTATTAAACAGAAAGAATTATACTGATACTTCAACAAGTGTATTTTTCTCAATTGCTTCACTAATAATTGAAACTTCTTTTTTTCTGTTCTCAAACTCTTGGGGTGTGAAACAAATAACGTCGAGAGCGAAGTCTCCTGCAGCCAGTTCATAAATCGCAACAGACCTTCTATACCCATCAACTCCTTTAAAGCATTTGCTCACAACAATAAAATCCCAATCACTTATACGTGCCGCTTTGCCAGCAGCCCGACTACCAAAAATATAAATTTTATCTGGCACGAACTTACGTTTGACTTTCTGAAGAAAAGCCCTCACTTCAACTGGGATCTTGACCATTCCAAAACCCTCCGCGCAAGTTCTATGTTTTTGTGAGTTTCTTGTTTTGTTGCCGTAACCAATGGGGCATCAGGGTATCTAACACCAACATAAGCTGGCTCGAGTAATGCAAAAAGTTGAGGTTTCTCAAAACCAGCAAGTTTTGCAAGTTGTTGAAGAGAGTGAACGCGAGGAGGCATTCTTTCAGTTTTGCTCGCAATCACTGCTTTGAATGCAACTTCAACACTTTGGTGCACAAGAAACAAAGCATCTTCATAAATATCATCTTCAAAAAGAGCATCAGCAGCACGTAGACGTCTCTCTGCACGATCAAGCCAGTCATCTGGTTTCATAACGAGAAGAATAATACAAAAGCTTAAAAGGTTTTCTACATTCAGAAACTTTAAACGCATACAAAAGAACACGTTTTTGTTCTGGCTTCAAGCTCTGATTTGGTTGAGGCTTCGAGTTGTGCACAGAGATGATAAGAATTTCCAATCATCGCGTATGCACTCCATCCTTGCAATACTTCAAGAAAAAAATCCCTAAAACGTGCGGCTTGAGCAAAGACTATTCACGCGAAGCCCTGTTGTTGTAGTTGTAGCCATTGACATCAAACCTGTTGTTATAGTTGCCACGGCCAACAGGCCACGCTGTAGCCCTGCCACCATTCACTTTCCACTGCCACTTCAAGACGTTCACCAAAAATCTCGAGTTCACTGCGTTCACTCAGAGATTTTTTAAAATTCTGAGCAAGCGTGTGACAATCTGATTTTAATATGGTTACCAATTGTCGTGGCTGTATTTCATAGCAATGCTGTCAAAGACAGGCTCTTGCCCTGATGGCAGGACGTGTAGTCCCGCCCTAAAGCCAAGGCGCAGGTCATGCGCTATAAGGCACGTCTTAGGGCAAAATCTCATCAGTCTATAAATATAAATTTCTTTCTATCAACCTTCATTTCAGACACTATGAAAAAAAATTTTGCACGACGTGTACCCCACGCGACGCCCCGCCGTAGTAGCCGAAGCCGCAGACATCGAACCTGACGAAGTCGCCACGGCCAACAGGCCACGCAATTTTATCAGAAGGCAAATAAACCCGAGCTCTTTGATAACCTTCCCGCATTTGAACAGGCAAATCACTAAAAGACCTGCCATACAAAAACCTCACAAAATCATCACCAAACTCACCCAAACCAATCCATTGATTAGAAGACTTTCCAGAAACATCAAACACTTTCTTCTCTGCAAACTTAAAATTACTATCCTTAACATACCTCCCATCCCCCCAAACTAATCCTTCAGGATCAAGATAACAAACCAACCTATCACCCTCACGCTCAAAAGCCAAACTCAACCACTCACCATAACCCGCCAACATATCATCATAAACAACCTTCAGAGCACCAGAAAGCTTTCCCTCAAGACCATCAGCCAACAAACCAAAAGCTTCTTGCGGCCTTGCATGACGTGCAAACCCCTCGCTCCTCAAATTTGCCAAACTCGCATCATAAGACATCAAACTCTTATCCACTTGTCCTGCATCTCTCTTTGCGTTCCTCTCAACCAAAAAATTCGTATACACAACAGCAGGCACAGTCAAAGATGCATCTGTTATATTTTCGCTATTTGCTGTCACACTTCCATTCAAAACCTTGTAATCTTCATTTTCCAACAAAGCAACTTTCTCTGCAGGGGTGAATAATGCGAGCAGTTTTCCAAACAAACCAAGCCCAGCTTTTGCCAATCTGACAGTCTCACTTCTTCGAGCCATATCTTTGATTAACCGATTGTATGTAACATCTTTCGCTCGATTGTACAAACTTGAAAAAAGCTCTAATTTTTTTTGCACGACGGGAACTAACCCACGCGAAGCCCTGCTGTAGTAGCTGAAGCCATCGACATCAAACCTGACGACAAAGTTGCCGCAGCCAACAGGCCACGCAGTTTTATCAGGAGGCAAATAAACCTGAGCTCTCAGACCACCTTCACGCATCTTAACAGGCAAATCACTAAAAGACCTGCCATACAAAAACCTCACAAAATCATCACCGAAATTGCTCAAATCAATCCATTGATTAGAAGACTTTCCAGAAACATCAAACACTTTCTTCTCAGCAAACTTAAAATTAGCATCCTTAACATACCTGCCATCCTTCCAAATCAAACCCTCAGGGTCAACATAACAAACCAACCTATCACCATCTCTTTCAAAAGCCAAACTCAACCACTCACCATAACTCGACAGCATATCATCAGCAACACCTTTCAACTCTCCGGTTAACTTTCCCTCAAGACTATCAGCCAACAAACCAAAAACCTCCTGAGGCCTAAAATGACGAGCAAAACCCTTACTCCTCAAATCAGCCAAACTCGCATCATAATACATCAAACTCTTAACCACTTGACCTGCAGCTCTCTCTGCTTTCATCTCAACCAAAAAATCTTTATACACAACAGAAGGCACACTCAAAGGCACATCTCTATTAACATTTTTTAACAGTCCAGCATACGCCTTTTGCACGACACCTCTCGCCAACCTGCCACCTTTCCCCCACAAATATTTTCCTGCAACAATTCCTGCTTTTCCTAACTTATCAACAACACCGTCAATAATTGGGTCTGTTTTATTCCACACATTTTTAACAACATTTTTCGTGTATTCTTTTGTGCGCATCCAGTTTGTTTTGCCGTTAAAGACTTCAGTTAGAATGTAGTGCGGCGTGAGTTCATCAATTGTTTGTCCATCTTCAAACAAGTCAAGCTCAAGATTTCTGGTGATTTCATTAAGCGATATACGCTCAGAGTTTAAGTTATATTTCGGCGCAAGTTGTTTTGCCACGCTGACCAGTTCTTGGAGTTTTTTCCTACTGCACTCAATCATATCCTGCCTATGCAGTTCTTCATCGCTTACTTCTTCCTCTACTTCATCACTTAACTCTTGCGACGCTTCCAAAGCTATCTTGAACTCTTGCGCTGTTGCATAACGTTGTGCCGGGTTTGCGCGTATCGAACGCCTGATGACTTTGATAAGTTCATTATTGCGAGGAGTGTTTGCGAGTTTTTGCTGCAATTCTTCAAGAACTTCACCACCCTGATGCTTGTGTTTTTTGCCAGTCAACAGCTCGTACAATAC
>JACQIC010000064.1 GCA_016198725.1 Candidatus Aenigmatarchaeota archaeon
ACATAACAATTTATCATTAATTACTTATGTCTGTCGTTATATCTACTTTTTCTTTTTCTTGGCTTTGTCATCGACAACTTCACCTTCAACAACGTTTTCCCCATCGCCTGTTTTATCATTTGGTTTTTCTCCTGATTGTCCTGTTTCAGGATGTTCTTTCTGGTGTTCAGCTGATGCTTTTTGGTACATTTCAACTGCCGCTTTTTGCGCAGACTCATTCAACTCTTCAAGCTTTTTTTTGATTGCTGATGTGTCTCGTTCTTTTATTTCCATTAATTTTTTCAGCTCTTCGAGTTTTCCTTGGATGTCTTTTATCTGGCTTTCGTTGACTTTGCCTTCCATTTCCTTGAGGGTTTTCTCTGTTGTGTACAGTGCAGTGTCGGCCTGGTTTATTACTTCAATGTCTTCCTTGCGTTTTTTGTCTGTTTCGGCGAACTTTTCCGCTTCTTTTCTCATGCGCTCGACTTCTGCTTCGTTGAGCTTGTTTGGCGCCGTGATGCGTATGCTGGTCTCTTTTTTTGTGCCGAGGTCTTTTGCGCTTACGCTTAGTATTCCGTTTGCGTCGATGTCAAACGTAACTTCGATTTGCGGTATTCCGCGGGGTGCAGGCGGTATGCCTACAAGGTCAAACTGTCCAAGCAGTTTGTTGTCTGCAAACATTGGTCTTTCGCCTTGTCCTACCCGCACTGTGACTGCCGGCTGGTTGTCTGCTGCTGTTGAGAATGTTTGCGATTTTTTTGACGGGATTGTTGTGTTTGCGTCAATAAGTTTTGTGAACACTCCTCCGAGTGTTTCGATGCCAAGACTTAGTGGTGTGACGTCAAGCAATAGTATGTCTTTGACATCTCCTGCAAGCACTCCTGCCTGTACTGCGGCGCCCATTGCTACACATTCCATTGGGTCAACCCCTCTTTCCACTTTTTTGCCAAGCCATTCTTCAACATGGCGCTGGACTATTGGCATCCTTGTTGGTCCGCCGACAAGAATTACTCTTTCAATTTCGCTTTGTTTCGCTTTGCTGTTTTCGAATGCCAAATCAATTGATTTTTTGCATCTTTTGATTATTGGCTCGAGTATTTCTTCAAGTTTTGCGCGTGTCAGCGTAATTGAGAGGTGTTTTGGTCCTTTGTTTGTTGCGGTTATGAATGGCAGATTTATGTCTGTCTGCAGTACTGTTGAAAGCTCAATTTTTGCTTTTTCTGCAGCTTCACGTACGCGCTGCATGGCGACATTGTCTTCGTCAAGGTCTATTCCGTTTTCTTCCTTGAATTTTTTAATAAGGTAGTTAATCAGCGTGTTGTCCATGTCTGTGCCGCCTAATTGGGTGTCGCCTGATGTTGCTTTGACTTCAAACACTCCATCTCCAAATTCCATTATTGTGACATCAAGCGTTCCTCCGCCAAGGTCAAATACAAGGATTTTTTGTTCTTTTTTGCTTGCTTTTTCAAGCCCGTATGCGAGTGATGCTGCCGTAGGCTCATTGACTATTCTTACAACTTCCAGTCCTGCGATTGTGCCTGCATCTTTTGTCGCCTGACGCTGGTTGTCGTCGAAGTATGCCGGGACTGTGATGACTGCTTTGTCTACTTTTTCTCCTAAAAATGCTTCTGCGTCTCTTTTGATTTTTTGGAGAATGAATGCAGAGATTTGCTGCGGGGTGTAGTCTTTGCCGTAAATATTGTATTTGAAGCTTGTTCCCATTTTTCTTTTGGCCGCCATGATGGTGCCTTCCGGATTTGAAACTGCTTGTCTTTTTGCCGGCTCTCCTACGATGACTTGTCCGTCTTTTGTGAACGCTACAACTGATGGGAATGCTTTGCCGTACAGGCTTGCCCCTTCTGCACTTGGAATTATTTTTGGTTTTCCTCCTTCAAGTATTGCTGCTGCAGAGTTTGATGTTCCGAGATCTATTCCGATTATTTTAGCCATTTTTTTCCTCCTGTTGTGTTTTGTTTTGTGTTTTGTTTTTTGCAATTTTTACTTTTGCATACCTTATAACGTTATCTTTGCGGGTGTATCCTTTTTGAAGTTCTTCAAGAATTGTGTTTTCAGGTGCGTTGTTTGTTTCTTCTGTGAGCAAAACTTCGTGATATTGCGGGTCAAATTTTTTGCCGTTTGACTCTATTGGTTTTACTCCTTCTTCTGCAAGAAATTTGTGCAGTTTGTTGAATATCATTTGAACACCGTTGATTATTTCTTCTTTTGTGGTTTGTTCATTTTTCATGTGTATAAGCGTGTGCTGGAAGTCATCAACAATTGCCAGCATTTTTGCTATTACGTTGTTTATTGCGGCATCTGCTATGTTTTTTTGTTCTTTCTGTGTTCTTTTCATGTAGTTTTCAAAGTCTGCCTGTAGGCGTTTTAGGTGGTTGGTGTAGTCTTCAATTGTTTTTTCATGGTCTGTAATGAGTTTTTTTGCTTTGTCAAGTTCTTTTGTTTTGTCAGGTTCTGTTTGTGGATTTTCGCCCGCCTTTGTAGTGTTCATACCAACTAATCTCCAGTTGACTTAAAATCAACATAACAATGGGTAAAATGAACTTATATTTAAACCTTGCGCGAAAGGTTTAAAAGTATTAGATACATTCAAATTAAAAATTCTGTGTGATCTGCCACAAAAGGAAGTGAACTCAGGATTTTGGAGGAACCACAATGCCAGAACCAGTAAATATTCACATTATTGAGGGTGATGTCTTTTTTGCACACGAAGTAACAATCAATTTTACTCCAACACAATTCACGTTTGACTTTAAATGCATCACGCCAAGAACAGATCCCAGAACAAAAGGAGGGGTTTCTTTTTTGCTTAAACACAATGTTGTAATGACTGACTTATGGCATACGAAACAAATTCTAAACGTGCTTTCAAGCGTGCTCAAGCGCTATGAAGAAGAGTTCGGAGCCATAAAAAAACCAAAACAAATTGAAGCAGCTGAAAAAAAGCAAAAAACAATGATTGCGCAAAAAGGTGAAAAGACAGAAACGCCAACATATCTTGGCTGAACACACTCTGCCTGACACAAAATATCCAACAGAACATGGTGCTCATCAGACAGAGAATAACTCTCGTGCAAACAAGAAAACCTCAGAAGATTACTGTGAATGATGAGCTCAGATGGTTTGGAGAAAGTCTTGGATTGTTTAGCGAGCGTGACAGGGACAAGAGCTGCTACCGCCTGTTTCTTGAACTGATTAAAGCAGCAAAAACCCAGAAGCTCACCAGCAGTGACGAGCTTGCCGAATTGCTGGGTCTTTCCCGTGGAACTGTAGTACATCACTTGATAAAACTGAGACGTGCAGGACTTGTTCTTATAGAAGGCAAACGTTATGTTCTTCGCGCAGACAATCTTGAAGTGCTCGTCGATGACATCAGGCGTGATGTTGAACGCACATGCGAAGAAATGAAACACGCCGCAAAAGAAATTGACGAAATGCTCGGGTTATAATTTAAAGTATCTAAATAAACCAATCGACAAGTCCGCACGTGGCATAGATGAATTCATTAAAAGCTTTGTTTGTCCTTTTGAATGTTTCTACTCTTTCTTTTTCGTAGAGGTCTTGAGTTGGTGTTACCACAGCACTGCCAAACTCGTTTTTTATTCTGCCGTTTACCTGCGCAGCCACTCCTGCTCGTTGTGTTTCAATGAGGTTTTCAACCACCGGGGAATGGACCATTTCTGCAGCAGCTTCTTTCTTGCAGTCATCATATTTTTCAATTTTACAGCGTACATAGTGAACTTTTGATTGCGTGCTTGTGCTTCCGCCGTAATTCTCGGCAACAGCGTATATTGTTTGGCGTCCTGCTGAGCTGTACGCCTTGCCAATAGCTTCACCTTCTGTAATTTCTGTTTTGACATCAACTGTTTCTTCTATGCAGTCAATCCTGTGTTTTTTTTCATTTTTTCTTGCGTTGTCAAGTAGTTCAGTCAAAAGTTTCTTCGTGTTAGTTTCTTGTGAAACATTCATGTCTACCACCCGTAAGTCAATGCAAAAAAGTACGGCTATTTAAACTTAATGAACGAATTTAGCGAACTCCGCTGCTTCGCAGCTGCGTTCAGCTAAATTCTTGGAATTGCTACGTGGTAAAATTGTGCTGTGGTTTTGAAGAGAACGCTACGGTTTTGAAGAAAATGCCACTGGTTTTGCTTTTATGTTTTGCTTTATCGTATGCTTTGTTTGGATTGGCTTTACCGTGGAACACTTATTACAGTTACCGTAGCTCCTCTTGAATTTGCCCTGAGTGAAGCGCGAAGCGCTGAACTCGGGCAAATTCTCGTCATAAAGGAAGCTTGCGTGTTGCATTGAATTTACTATTATGTGATAGTGGTAAAGTCTTAAAAATCACGAGTGTCACAACTCTTGCATGGAGTTTCAGATTAAAGAGAAGCATCATTTTAATATTCCTAATTACGGCGCTGAAGAATACAAACTTAGCGTACAGTTTGCTGATGCAATCAAAAAAGAGTTGGGGGATTTTTTAAAAGCGCTGATTCTTTTTGGCAGTTCAGCCCGCGAGCCAAGTGCAAAAGAACAAATTTATGAGAGAGACATTGATGTGTTGTTAATCATTGATGATATTGTCCGCGTGCTGTCTCCAGAGTACATCACTACGTACAGAATTATTGTTGAACAAACTGCTGCAAGGATTAGCAAACGCTTTCACATTAATACCCTGAAACTGACAAGGTTTTGGGATTATATCCGCACAGGAGACCCGCTCATAGTTAACATTCTTCGTGACGGAGTGCCTTTGCACGATTCTGGTTTTTTCAAGCCAGCACAAGCCTTGCTGTATCAAGGAAGAATAACCCCAACAAAAGAAAGCATCTGGAGTTATTATGTTCGCGCTCCCATAACTATTAACAATTCTGAATGGCATGTTTTGCAGGCAACGCTTGACTTGTACTGGGCAGTCATTGACTCAGCGCACGCAGCTTTGATGAAAGCAGGTGTTGTTCCTCCAAGTCCCGGGCATGTTGCAGACATGATTGCCAAGATTCTTGTGCCAAAGGGCTTGGTTGACAAGAGCGCTGTTAAGACAATGGATTTTTTTTATCACCTGAATAAAAGAATAAGCCATCGTGAAATTCAAAAAATAACAGGCGCAGAGTATGACACGTACAAGAAACAAGCTGAAAATTTCGTGATGAAAATGAAAAAGATTATTCAGGGATGAAATTCCTCAGTTCGTGCTAAGCGCTCACAGTGGAATTTTATTTGTGAGTACCCTCACATCCACCGCAAATGCTCCTTTTGCATTCACGATTAGTGGGTTGATGTCAAGTTCATTGATTTCAGGGTGTTTCAGCGGCACTTTTGAAAGTGCAACAAGCGTATCTATCAGTTCTTTCTTATTCGCTTTTGGCAGTCCTCGCACTCCTTTAAGTATTTTTTTGCTTTTCAGTTCGTCAATCATTTGTTCTGCATCTGTTGTTGTTATCGGGCAGATTCTGAATGTTATGTCTTTCAGGAGTTCAACATAAATTCCGCCTAATCCAAGCATAATTGCGTGCCCAAATGCCGCGTCTTTTTTCAGCCCTGCAATAAGCTCTATTCCTTTAATGTGTTCCTGCACCAGCACTTCATGTTTTCTTAGCTTTTCTTTTTTTGCGATTTTTTCAAAATCTTTCAGCACTCTTTGAAGCTCTTGCCAGTCGCATGCTTTTCTGACTGCTTTTTTTTCAGTTTTGTGAAGTATTTGCGGCAGCTTTATCATCAGAGGAAAACCTATCCTGCCGCAAATGTGAGGAGTTATCTTTGTCGGCACACTTCTCCACTCTTTCGGGAAAGTGATGCTTTTAAGATACTGTTTCTGTTTTTGCACAACTTTCATGTGTTATCACCACTTTTGTCAAACAAAGCAGTCCTGCTGCGAAAAAAAAGAACAGTGAAACGAGCGCTGCTGAATAACTCACGTGCGCTGCAAGATAGCCGAACACGATTGGGCCTATGATTCCTGAGAATTTGTCAGTCAGTTCCATGTAGCCAAAGAATTGTCCCATATTTCTTTTTGGGCTTAAATGAACTGTCAGAGGTCTCATTGCAGTCCAGACTGTGCCAAGCGCAATTCCTCCGAAGCTTCCTGCAATGATAAATGTGTTGAGACTGGCAGTGTACAAAAGAATCACTAAAACCGCCATCCAGAGCAGTCCTGCAAGTTGCAGTGCTCGTTTTGCGCCAAACCTGTCACAGAATTTTCCTGCAAGAAAAGCGCCAATCATAGCTGCCAGTGAAAAAATGGTGTACACTATCATGAAACTTTTGACAGGCAATTCTATCACGCTTCTGGCATACAGGAAGAGAAAAATAATCACTGCATTCATTCCATCCCCATACAAGAGCATGGTTAGCATGAACCAGAACAAACGAGTATGTTTTCTCACTTCACGTAATGTTTTTTTTATTTGCAAAAACCCCTCGCTCAATGGGTTTATTCTCGCTGAAAAATCTTTTTTTTCCCTAAATACAAAAAAAGTAATGCATGAGACAAAAAGGAAAAAAACAGCAGTTCCAATGAATACTGCCTGCACTCCAAATTGTGTTTCCCAGCCGTAGATAGAAAGAATTATTGCGGCCATTCCAATGCTTAACAGTGTGCCAAGATAGCCCAGCCCAATTCCAATGCCTGAAATCCAGCCCATGTTCTTGTCAGTGCTCAGTTCAGGGAGTATTGCGTTGTAAGTTGTCAGCGCCGCATGATAGAAAAAATTAGCTATCGCTCCTGCAAATAGCGCAATGCCAAGAGGTGCGTAACCAACAGCTGCAAGTGAAATGCAGCAAATAATGGTGAAAACCACAATAAAAGGAATTCTCCTGCCAACAGCGTCAGACCACGCGCCAATAAACGGCACAAGCAGTCCGACAAGAAGCATTGACGCGCCAAATGCAAGCCCGACATGAAACTCATTGCCTCCAAGAAATTCCTTGATGTAAAACGGGAAAAAAAACGTGACAAACAACGCAGAAAATGCAGTATTTGCCAAGTCATACATTCCCCATGAAAAAACCTGACGAAAGTTCATGATGCCTCTTTTTCTCAAGCAAAGGTTGAATTGTATAAAAATCTTGTTTTTCCGCAGGTGTTTTCACTGTCTACAGAACTTTATAACTCTTAAAACGAAACATATTTATGTGATTGACATTTAGTGAAGAAAACCTATTGGACGGAGGACTTGAGATAAAATGACAAAAACAACTGTTAATGTCGCAAAAGGCGACTGGAGTTTTGGACTTTCTTTACTTCCCTATTTGGGTGAGGGAAATGTTTCTGTTTCACCAACAAGCATACGCACTGCGTTAGCAATGCTTTCTGAAGGGGCTGAAGGTGCAACACTCAAACAAATCATAGGTGCAGCATACCTTCCTGGTGATGTTTTTGGAAGACGGCAAGGATTTGCAGAACTGACAAGCGCATTATATGCAGCAAGTGCTCCGTACACTTTACGATGCGCAAATGCCATTTGGACAACAAGAAACGATCCTGTAAAAGACGGATATAAACGCGTAGTCCATGACTCGTATGGTGCAGAAGCAAATGATTCTGACTTTGAAGCAAATCCTGAAAGTGAACGCGCGAAAATAAACGCGTGGGTCGCTGACAAAACAGAAAAGAAAATTCCGGAATTGTTCCCTGCAGGCGCCATAGATACTTCAACAGTTCTCGTGCTCGGGAACGCGCTGTATTTCAAAGCACCGTGGAACAATAAGTTTGATGAACAATACACGCGACAACAATCATTCACTTTAGGGAACGGAAAAAAAGTCAAGGTGTCAATGATGCGTAAAGGGCACATTGATTCGCCACACCAGCTCCCTAAATTTAATTATGGAGAATTTGACGGCGTACAAGTGGCACTGCTGCCGTATAAAGGACAAGAATTGGCTGCCATGGTATTCCTGCCACCAAAAGGCATGAGCGTTGTTGACTTGGAAGCGCAATTAAGAAACATCAACAGCGATCTTGCTTCTGTACAATGCGGTCTTAAACCGCAACGATTCGCACGCATGGAAATTCCAAAGCATGAATTAAAAGGCGATTATGATTTAGTGGCGCCACTTACTGCTGTTGGCATTGACCGCATGTTTGATCCACATTGTGCACAACTAAGCGGAATTGCTGATGTGAACGAAAATGAAGAACCGTTGTATGTCAGTTCAGGCAAGCACAAAACCTATTTCAAAACAAATGAAGAAGGCTCAGAAGGAGCAGCGGCAACAGGCTTTGCAGTATTTCGCAGCACGAGTGCTATCATGAGACCAAAAGAGATAGCGTTTGTTGCTAACAGACCATTCCTGGAAACAATCATCCATCCGGCAAGTGGGGCATGCCTGTTCATCAACAGAGTCGAAGACCCACGACAATAATTTTTTTTTAATTTTCTATTTTCAAAGTTTGAATAAAGAAATATCTCTACTATTACTATTGAATTTTTGCCTTCTTTAACTCTTTTTTAATGTACAGCTCAACAAGCCTGCTCAAATTCTTCCAGCGCGCTGAATATCTCGGGGTGCTTCTTTATTCCTTTAAACGCATAGTCTTCAAATGATGGCATTTTTATACATACATTAATATATTAATTCACACTATGTGTATGAAATGGTAGAAGCAACGGTAAGAATAGGAGCGAAAGGGCAAATCGTAATACCTAAACTGCTGCGTGATGAGTTTGGAATGCTGCCCGGGAGAAAAATCATTGTAAAAGAAATGAGTGATGGAATACTGCTTAAGCAGACAGAAGATCCTTTGGCAATTTTTGCATCTGCCGCAAGTGCTATGCGCAAAAAGCTGAAAAAACCAATAAACGTTCACGCTCTTGAAGAGCAATATGAAGAACGCGCAAGAAGTTCAGGAATAAATCTATGAGAGAACTTTACATCGATGCCAATGTATTTATAATTGCAGCAACAGAAGAATCAGGCAATGCATTTGAACTTCTAACCAAAATAAGAAATGGAGAAATCATGGCGATGACTTCAGTGCTAACAATAGACGAAGTATTGTGGGTGCTTAAGAAAGTTGCCGGAAAAGAAATTGCCGCACAAATTGCCAAAGCCATGTTTATATTTCCTAATTTGACGCTTGTTGACGCAACCAAAGAAATAATATCAGACGCTCTTCAAATCTTCGTGCAAAAAGATTTAAGGCCACGCGATTCAATACACTTGGCAACAATGTATGTAAAAAACATTTCAACAATTGCAAGCAACGATGCAGATTTTGACAAAATCAAAGGTATCAAAAGACTAAGCGTTTGAAAAGATTGTTTTTATTATAAAAGAAGGATTTCAAAACAGTTAATGAT
>JACQIC010000065.1 GCA_016198725.1 Candidatus Aenigmatarchaeota archaeon
GGCCCGTGGTCTAGCGGTATGACGTCACCTTTACACGGTGAAGGTCGCCAGTTCGAATCTGGCCGGGCCCATCATTTGAACAAATGTCATCTCAAGTGCACTTAATATGTCAGAAATATACCACCAGTATATTCAAATTGGCAGACATGCTCCAAATGCCGTGAACTTTTCTGCTGTTGATATTGGCGTGCCTGAAGCATCATATGGCTGGCAATAAAATTCACTTTCACAATCAGTATTTGAACTGCATGTCTGCAAATCTTGCAAATCACCCAATCGTATGTCTTGTTGTGTAACTTTTCCTGTTATTGATGTGTTGTAAAATATTAAGAACACTGTGAAAACAAAAATGAGCACAACAGCCCACGTGACAACGTGAATGTCATGTTCTGTCACGCCAACTCCTCAGGTATGCAGATTCGCGCATATGTTGGCTGCTGTTCGTTAAATCCCGGCATTACAAAATATTTTAGTCTGCATACTGAACTTCCAGGGCAGTGCTTGTCATTATCGCAAAAAATCATTTTATTTGCAGGCAACTCTTCAGAAGGGAGACGCACTTCGGCGTGAGGGTAAATGTCTGTATCTGCAGCATCATAAATACTTGATTGAGGAGTGTACACAAATCTCGCAATTATTCGCGGCATACGCTCAACAATTGGAACACATCTCGCTTCTAAACCAAAACGCCCCTGCACTGCAGTACAAAGTGTATCTGCAGGGCACTGAACAGAAAGGCACGGGTGCACAACACGTGCAGTGAGTGTTGAACTGAACAAAATCAGCAGTCCGACAATTGCGAGTATTGCGATAATTCCTATAATAACGTGAGCGATTGATTTGGGCGGGGTTTTGAAATGCACGTGTGTACTGTGATGGTTCATGTTAGCGGCAGACATTTTCCCATGACTGCGTGGGGGTATGTTGTAAATTTTTGGCAAATGTTTCCTTCTGGACAGTCAGTGTGCACCTTGCAAAACTGTTCTGGCTGCAACACTTGCGCTCCTGAAGGCGTGAGTTTGCCTGAAAACAACAGCATGATTCCAACAAGGGCTACCACTGCAACTAATCCAAGTAATGTTATGCTGAAAGTTCTGATGTGCTGTTCTTCCATTAGCATTAATACCTCTTTACTATGCTTCAGATGATGAATTATATAAATGTCACGATTTTCCATTAGTTTTATAGTGGTGATTTTGCTAACGCAAAACCAAATACTGGAAAATCGTGAGCATGCTCAAAAACCACTATCCATACCACTGATGTTTCACCAGTAGTTTTTGACATGTCACGATTTTCACTAAGCTGTCAAAAACCATCGGTGAAACACCGGCGGCATGATGCGAAGCATCAAGTGTATTCACCTACCAATGGTTTTTGAGCATGCTCACGATTTTCCAATAGTAAAAATTGGTTGAAAATCGTGACATTTTTATATTCCTTGTCTGTTCTTCATGTTATGCCGATAAAGAAAGGAGATTTTGTCGAGATTGATTTTGTTGCTCGTCTGAAGGATGAGAAGCTGGTATTTGACACCACCATTGCTGATGTTGCAAAGAAAGAAGGTGTTTTTTCAGAAAACATGTCGTACGGGCCGGTAGTTGTGTGTGTTGGCCAGCAAATGGTGCTGAAAGGGTTGGATGAAACTCTCGAAAACAAAGAGCTCGGCAAGTTTTCTATCGAACTCTCTCCTGAAAAAGCTTTCGGAAAAAAAGATGCGCGTTTGCTTCAGTTAATTCCAAGACAGAAGTTTGTTGAGCAAAAAATTAATCCTGTTGTTGGACTTCAGGTGAATATTGACGATGTTGTCGGCATTATCCGTTCTGTAACTGGCGGAAGAGTGATTGTTGATTTTAACCATCCTTTTTCAGGAAAGACAGTCGTTTATGATGTTGATGTCAAACGTTTAGTTTCTGACACAAAAGAAAAACTGACGGCATTAATTAAACTGTTGTTGAAGCAAAAAGAGCCAAACATTACTGTTGACGGCAAGACTGCCATTGTTATTCTTCCTTTTGAAGTTCCGAAACAGGTGCAAGATGAGCTGAGCAAACAATGGTCTGCACTCGTTGGACTGGAAAAAATTTCTTTCATGGCAAAGGACACAAATAATTGATTATTGATATTGTCCTACAATAAAGCTTATATAATCCCTGACGAACTTCAATTTTGGTGGTATGATTGGAGTTTATTCAGCCTAAAAAAAATGAGCCTAACTCGTATGACCCTAAAGTAGTTGCCAAGCGGACTTCCAATGTGCTTGATACTGAGCTTGAAGAGCTTCTTGCCAAACAGCGTGCGTCCATTAAGGTTGTGGGCTGCGGCGGCGGAGGCAACAACACTATAAACAGAATCACTGAAGTTGGCATTTCTGGTGCAGAAACACTTGCAGTAAATACTGACGCACAGGACTTATTGTACACAAATGCTGACAAAAAAATACTTATCGGCAGGGAAGTGACGCGCGGACTTGGCGCAGGCTCTGACCCTCGTATCGGCGAGCAGTCTGCAAAAGAAAACGAGCACGAGCTTAAACAAGCGTTGCAAGGCGCAGATATGGTATTTATAACCTGCGGTCTCGGCGGAGGTACAGGAACCGGTTCTGCTCCTGTTATTGCTGACTGCGCTAAAAAACTTGGATGTTTGACTGTAGGCATCGTCACCATGCCATTTACAATGGAAGGCAATCGCAGATATGAAAACGCTATTTCTGGTCTTGAAAAAATGGAGAACATTGTTGACACACTGATAGTTATTCCAAATGATAAACTGCTTGACCTTGCTCCTGATTTGCCTTTGCATACTGCTTTCAAAGTGGCTGATGAAATTTTGACAAATGCCGTCAAAGGCATTGCAGAACTTGTCACAAGAACAGGACTGGTCAATCTTGATTTTGCAGATATTCGTGCAGTTATGACCAATGGCGGTGTAGCGCTCATTGGTGTTGGAGAGTCTGACTCTGAAAACAGAGCTGTTGAGGCAGTAGAAAAAGCAATCACAAACCCCCTGCTGGATGTCGACATAACTGGCGCGACAGGCGCGCTGATAAATGTAGCAGGTAGCAAAGACATGACGCTAAACGAGGCAAGGCAGGTTGTTGAAACAATCTCTTCAAAACTATCAGAAGATGCCAGAGTTATCTGGGGCGCGCAAATTTATGAAGACCTCGACAGAACTTTAAGAGTGATGCTAATAGTAACTGGCGTTCGTTCCCCGCAAATTTTCGGCCCAGGCCAGCGTTTGTTTGACGCGAACAAAAAAGGAATGGCAAACGAGTTAGGCATTGATTTTGTTGACTGAATTTGCCCGAATTTCATTCGGCTCCGCCTCACTATACGACAAGAGATTAATAATGGTATAAAATAGTAATCAACTAAAACGTCACTACATGTCAAAAACCACTGGTGGCATGAATAGTGGTTTTTGAGCATGCTCACGATTTTCCAGTAATTCTACCAATATGAAACTGGTGGAAAATCGTGACATTTTTAAACAAGTATATTTCTCGGAAATTTGATGAGCGGTCTGACTGTTAATTGCGCGAGTTCTTTAGAGGGAATAGTTTGCCAAGTGTTGTCACGGCAAGGGATTGTGCTTGACGACTCTCAACGAATTAGTGTTCGGGAAGTTGAGCTGATGCTGCGGGGACAGAAACTTCCTGAAAGGTGCTCAAAAGCAGTTCTTGAAGTGAGTGATGTTGTTCGTAATATCCTCAGGCAGAATGACGAAACTTATGAGCGTGTTAAGCCATATGGTGAATTACTTATGCGCGCGTTTTCTGACTGGACGCAGAAAATCGAGGTCAGTGAACTGCTTCCTGTTGAGGTGCGGGCGAGTCTTGAAATGCAAAAACGTGAACTGCTTGATTACGAGCTTGATTTTTTTGTTTTAACTCAGGCCAGAAGCCAATATATTGATCGTGCTCGTCAGCTGACAGCACTTGCCAGACTTGAGAAGGAAATGAAAAAGAAAGAAATGTTTTATCACCAGATTATTACGCTTGCTGAACGAAAGAGCGCATTAACTTCTGAATTAAGGCACGAGTTTGCGGAATTGCAGGCAGATGCATACGTTGGTCTTGCAAGTGTTGAGTTTCAGCATGCGAAAGAACACTATGCTTCAGCGATTATTCTGTTAAAAAACATTACTGGTTCAATTGGTGAAACAGAGTATTCGAATGATGTTGAGAGGGTGTATTCAAAAATCGGCAGGTGTTATTATGCACTTGCAGATTTAACTGATGATGAATCTGCTAAGATTCGTGCAGGAGTTGAGGGGATTGGAGCTTATCACGCATCTGCCATTCACGAGTTTAAGGTTCTTAGTCTTTTGCAGCATAACATTCGTCAGGAAAAAATGTCGTATTTTGTGAGAAGTCTGCAGAGACTTTCTTCAGGCCTTCTCAGGATTGGGCGTTATATCGCTCGCGAGCATAATGTGCCATTGGACGTTCTTGAAGCTGCTTCAGGGTGGGTGAAGACTTTGCCTTCTTTGCCAAGAAGCAAACATTATGAGATTCGTTCAGAAATTGCTTACGGAGTGCTAAACCTTGCAGACAAGCGTGCAAGGCACGCGTATAGGCTTTTGTGGAAATATCCTTTTGGGTGTGCTGACTTGGAGGGCAGGCTTGCACATAATTTGTTGACGCGGGCGCACGTGGCCATAGCACAAGGTAAAATTCGCGGGCTTTCAAAGAGCTGGCGCAGAAAAAGGCTGGCAAATGCAGCGCAATTGTTGTCAAGAGTACCTTGTGCGTCTGACGGCTTGTTGACTTCAAGAATGTATCGCATGAGAGGAGAGCTTTATTCGGCATTGTCGTCACTTGACCTGCGGCACAGACTGCAGTATCAGGTTCGTTCATTGCACTCGTATGAGTACGCCGCACGCAGTCAGAATGACAGAACTCTTTTTGGACTGATGGGCACATCATATTTGCGTCTTGGTATTTTGCTTGAAAAAGCTGATTACTCTTCTGTTTTAAAGGTTAAAAAGCGGTTTCCATCAGTGGAAAAAATATGCGCTGGAAAAGTTGTTGATGCATGCTACAAGCGTGCATTGAAGAATTTATATCACTCAAGACGGTTTGGGGATTCTTCGGTTGAGAACGCTACAAAGGCCGTCGAGGCATATCTTGGACTGGCGCGTCAGGCAAAAAAACAGTGGCTTGCAAAGCAAAAATTCTGGGAGAAAGTTGTTGTTCCTGAAAAAAATGATGTGAAAAAACAGGCTGTGCGCGAAGCGCATGCCAAAAACATGAAAGATGTTCAGCTATACAAGAATTGTGCGAGTAATTATTTTGCTTTGGCAAAGAAAGAAATAAAGCTCGCAGGAGAACTGGCAAAAGGAGACGCTGACTTTTTGAAAGAAGTTATGCTGCTTGAAGAAAAAATCAAGGCAACTGAGTGCGGTCCTCGCGTACAAAACAATTGTGAAAGTGATAAAGATGGATTTTTTATTAGATTACTTGAACAAGAGAAGCGCGTGTATTTTGCAAATTGCGTGAATACTGTTTTTGCTCTGCGCGTAGGAAAACACAGTGACGCAGTTGAAAATGGGTATATTTTTAAGATAGTTAAGAAGGGTGAAAAGGACGTGCTTCTTGCGCAGTCTCAAAACGTTGAAATTAAAAAGCCGCAAGTTATTGGCATGGTTGACTTAAGTGACGGTTTGACTATCGCAGTCATGGAACGCATGTCTTACACCACTGAATTGTTCAACTGGATGCATTATTTTGAGAAAAAACGGCAGGTTCTTGAACGTCATGGTTCTGCTTTTTCTTTTTACCGGCTTGCTGAACTTGAGAAGCAGGCAAGAAGAGTCTTCTGGCACACTTTTGACCAATGGCGCCTTTGTATAAAAAATATTGAGTTGAATCGTGAGCAGGGGAAAATTTCAGTTCCTGTGCTTATGCTTAACACACCCGAGGAATATTTGGCACATTTTAGAAAGTCTATTGAAAGCCGTGTTCTTATTCACAGCGCCGGAAAAACACTGCATGAATCTGGAATTCTTGAACAGATCCTTATTCCACGGCTGGTTAAAATGAAGCGCGGAATGGCAAGAGATTTGAACCAAAGCAATGTTTTCATTAATGGAGCGAGCTGCGACTGGGATGTTCTATCAGTGACTAATTATAACAAGGATCCTGCAAGTTGTCTTGAGCCTTTTGGTCTGCCTCTTGCGCAAAGGGTGGAACTTGCGCTTTACGCTTTGAAAGATGATGTGAAAGACATAGGGCATGAACAAGTGCTGCGAGATTTATATTGGGGTTTGTTATGGGAATACATACGATTGTCTGCTTATTACACTAAGCGGAGTTACGAGGCAAACCAAAGAGCGGTGAACTTGCACGAAAATGCACTGCAAGAAAAGAACATGCCAGTCTTGGAAAAGGAAGAAAACAAATTTTTGCGCAAGTGTAATGTGCGCTTTGCATTGTACGCGCCTGCGTTAACAGAGCTTTCTACCAGCGCGTCAAAGTGCCAGAATTATTGCAGGGAAGAACGCGAGGCATGGAGTCATATTGCTGATTACATGAATGACGTGGTTATTGTTCAGAAGAAGGGACCTTTCATTTCAACAAAAGAGCAAATAGTTTGATTGTACTTGTTTGGCAGGTCCGAAGGTGAATTTTCGTGAATTCGCTCGCCTTCGGCTCGTTCATTCACGAAAATTCCTGAGTGAGCCTGCGAACTCGGAATTTTATTCATTTGCCATGCACTCTTCTGGCAGACGCATGGCGAGAAGCGGACCCATCATTTGAATTAGTTGCCCTGTTATTCGCGCGAAATAATCAAGATAAATAATTTCCTGCGGGTTTTTCGAGCGGTGAAATGCAGTTATTTTTACGAGGTTCTCCCTCGCGTTTTCTTCAAATTTTCTGGCGTTGTCTTTATTGAACTTAAAGTATACGTAGAAAAAGTTTTCCAAAAGTTTGTTGGTGTCTTTGATTAGCGGCATTATTTTTGTATTGCTGCAGTCAATGTTCGCCTTATCCTCAATAAGCTGTTTGCAGAAATATTTGTATTCATCTCCCAAGTTTTCGAGCGATTCAAGCATATAGTATATCATTGGAGCGTCTTTAATTCTGCTGATTCCTTTTTTGTTGAGTATGCGCCTGCAGAAATTGCAGAACTTGTTTATTGTAGCGTCCCTTTTGCAGAGTGTTCTGAGCGCCTCTGTGTTGTTTGGCTTGGGCACATTTTCTTCAACGTCTTTTGCGACGCTGATAAGTACGAGGAATGTGCGTTTAATAATGTCATCAATGTCGTCTGTTCTTGTTGGTATGCTAACTTCCTTGAGTGTGCAGCTTGACTCATCCTGGTGCATGATTTCAAATCCGGGAAGCTGTGGTATGAATTCTTCTATTCTGCTGATGATGTGCGGGTCAGTGAAGTTGACTCTGATGACGTCACAGCCGCTTCTGTAGATTGCGCACAACGCGCGTATACCTATGATGCCAAGTTTGTCAATGTCGAGAACAGAACTGCGTACTTGGCTTACGTCGCGTGAGGTTGTGATGATTAAGTTTCCTTTTTCTTCGTCTATTTCAAGTTCGTCGCCGGGTTTTATTCCGTATTTTTTTACCCATTTGATTGGCAACGATATTGTGAGTGTTGCACTGCCGTGTTTGACGACACGTCGTTTCATAAGTTCCCCCCGTTATAGTAAATTGCATTATCCGGAAAGTGATCGGGATATATATGCCTTTCGCAATGTGTACATGTGCGTAATGTATGTATGAAAATTATATATGTTAATTATTCTGCTAAAATATACATGTCATTGCCGAGAGAAGAACGAATGAGAAAGGTTCTTGAAATTCTCCAGCAAAATTCGAGAACACATATTCTGGATATTTCACGCGAGCTGAACATCCCAAAATCAACAGTGTTTGATGATTTAAAGCGCATAAAAGACGAGTATGAGTTTACCATACAGAAAAAGGTGCCAAAGTGAGTCATTTTGCGCGAAACTATCTGAATATCTTTTCAGCGGCCGCCCTGAGTGCTGCTTTGGGTTGCAGTTCTCCTCCAAGACTGCCAGAGCGCACTCTGGGGACCGTTTTAGAGAATCGCGCTGAAAACAGTTTAGAGAACCGTCTTGGCATTCCACCACACACCATAAGACAGCAAATGCTTGAAACATCCTGCATGATAATGCAAACTGTCCAGTACGAATATGTTGAGGAGACAATTGGTCCTGATGGACGGTGGGTTCAGAATGGTCAAAAAGGCGTAATGCTGTTTGAAAGTTATGGTTCAGGCGTGTGTCTGGCGCAAAGTGCTGAAGGAGCATACATCCTTACTGCGAACCATGTTGTTGCACCAATGGAACAGACACAAACTTTGCCTGACTTGACAGGTGCTATGCGCAGAATTTTAACAAAAATTTCAGAAAACACAGGCATTGTTATTTCTTATTCTCATGATGCAGAGCATAATTTGATTTTTGAAACGGTCCCTGCAGAAATTTTGGCGTCTAATGAACACGACATTGCACTCGTAAGAACTTCAACTCCTGTTGCCATCCACATGGGAGGCCGCCAGTTTACTCTTCGCACAGTCAACAGGACAGGATCGGTGTCAGAGGGTGATACTGTTTTCGGGATAGGGTACAGGATTTTACCTCGAGTGGAATCTGACTATTTGAATGTTAATGAACGCCTGATAAGGTCTTTTGATGTTGGTTTTGTAAAATCAATTGGCGATCCTAATGAGCGCAGTGATGACGAGATAAACTACATTTCAATGAATACCCAGCAGGGAAATAGCGGAGGCCCTGTTTTTAACCAGAATTTTGAGCTTGTCGGACTCAGAGCACACGTGTTTTTTACCAGAACTTCCAACATCGAGGACATGATAAACGCGTACGCGATTCGCGATTTTCTTCAAACATCAGGATACGCAAGGTTGCTGCAATAATACCAAAGTACACATAATGTACTCTTAATTATTAAAAGAGGTCCAACTTCGAAAAAAAGTATGGTCGACAAACAGTTAAAGGATAAACTTCTTGAAAATTTAGTTGAGTTTATTGATAATAGAATCTGTGAACTTGACAAAAAAATTGGCGTGCTTGACGAACAGCTCAGGGATTTGGATGCAGAATACAAGCCGAGAATAGATCTTGCAGAAAAACGTTTTAATGAATTTCCAACCAAGACTCATGCGAACGAATTTGGAAGAGTTTGGGGAGAATACAAAGGTTCAAAAGAAGGACTGGCAATCGCAATAGATTATTTAAAAACAGAAGTTCGGGATTATTTGGTGGAAATTAAAGTAAATCTTCTTAAAACGCAAAATAGCAGTGAAGACTATACGTCTGAGAACACAGAAGAAAACATTGATAATTGTATTGATTTAGCAGATGACTTCATGCCAGAGTTGGAAAACAGATACAACAAATTACCTGATACTCCAATCATGGAACGATGAACACTTACATTTATATAGAACCGGCAAAAGTTCGAAAGGCATGGAGCGCAAAAAGTACAAGTGTGAAATGTGCAATTGGAAGTTTTCAAGGAATTTTGTGCCAATGCTGTGCCCCTACTGCGGAAAAGCAGCTGTTGTTCTTGATGAAAAAAAAGAAGAACTGCTGAAAATAGTGCGATAATTTGTCGAATTCCGGCGCTTTGCGCCTGCATTCAGACAAATTCTATCAGAGAACACACTTCGCCCAGCCGCGTCCACGCGTTACATGACTTTTATCATGCTTATGCTCCACAGGAGGGGCGAGCACCGCCAACTCTCGAACAATATGCTTCAACAACGCACGCTGAGCATCAAAACGACTCTGCAACCGCCTCACCTCAGTTCCCAAATCAGAAGCGCCAAACACGTCATTAATCCAGTTCGCAAAATCATTTCTCTCCCATGTAACATACTCATGAAAAGCATCATCTGACATGGTTTCCAACTCATCAATCAGTTCATACAAAGTTCTCAACTTTCTGCCATCATGCAGCACAAATGCATTCTCATCAGGAGCCTTGCCCAACTCCTTTTTATAACAATAAACCGCCACACGAGTCTCTGGCTTGTGTTTTTTATGCGCTGAAACCTTTCTAACCTTCTTTTTAACCATACTATCACCCTTTAAACCCAAAACAATTAGAAGATAGATGTTAATGTATATAAATTTTTAGCAAATCAACACTTTTTCGGCTCCAGCCATGTTGTCCACAGTCCATCTGGCCTGCAGTATATTTTCTGCACAAAACATTGTTTTTCATCCTTTACGCGGACTTCCACCAAAGAATTATCTGAATGACACCGGTTAATGTTTACGCCTTTTAAGTCACGCTTGCCAGTAATGTGCCAAACCTTGTTTGCATCCCTGTACCTGTCTTCATACCAGCACATTGGCGGACGACACTGCAATTTTGCCAACGGCTTGTCAGGCACAATAATTGCCTGCATCACCTCCTTGCCATCAATAAGTTTCTTTGAAAGCTTCACATTCTTTGAAGGGGCGCCCATGTGAATGCCAGTGACAAACTCACCAGTTGGTTGAAGCTGCTCTGCGAACATCACAAGCAAACCAGTAATTGCGAAAATAGCAAAAAGATAAAGATGTTTCATGAACTTGACAAGCATGTTTTAAGTATAAATTAGTTTCTGTCACAACCTCAAAACCGCTCTTGCAATCGCACCAGCATGAATGCCTGACAATAACTCATGCGCAGCTGTTGAAAGTATAATTCTTGCGCGGTTTTTGTCAGCAAGCTTCAACAGGTTCATTGCGAAATATGCAGTTGCAGTTAAATCATGATGCCTGTCTGCCAGAAAACCAACAGCGTCTTTCTGCTTCAATATATCATAAACAATGTTCTTTTCAACAAAACTTTTTTCAATTATTTTCGTCAGTTTCTTTGCAGCAGCAAGAAGAACATTGTCGCCAGAAGCGTCATGCCCTGCAAGAAGCGCTGACTGCAAAAATGTCGCATCCTTCGCAAGATACAACTTGAAAAGCGCGTCTTCAATAAAACAATGAACAACGCCCTTTTTTGTGATTGATTTCTCTGCCAGAATTCTTAAACAACGCAACGCAATAGTTTTAAACATGGGCTCGTTCACACTTGCAGCAGTTTTTAAAAGCGCAATTATGGCAAGTGCATTCCAGCCAACATAAATTCTCCCGTCAATAAAAGGCGAAATTGCTTTTTTTCGTTCTTCACGGCTTAACTTGCAAAAATATTCGTCAGCATCCTGACTGCCATAAAAAAAACAGTTCACCTTGTCAAACAAAACTGTCAGCATAAAATAACAAGTTTCCTTGGCAACAGACATGAACTGTTCATCGCCAAACAAAGAGTATGCCTCAGAATAAACCTGTGCAAGCAACGCATTATCATTAAGCATTTTTTCAAAATGAGGAATAGTCCAGTTCTGCTGAGTGGCATAACGGAAAAAACCGCCCTGCTCTTTATCGTAAAACTCGCCAGCAAGCATGCCATGCAAGGTTTTTTTCAGAATTTCACCAACTTTCTTATCCTTTGATATGGAATAATCCTCCAACAAGAAAAGCAACACTTCCTGCTGAGGAAACTTAGGAGCAAAACCAAAACCGCCATACAACGGGTCATAAGAACTTTCAACATTTCTTTTGAATTGGGCGACTGCTGCCTTCAAGTCAGCTGTTTCTTTTGCAGACACTTCTTTTGCAAACTTCTCTACAGGCGCCCTCGCAAACTCTTTACAATGTTCAAGAAAAGCAAGAAATTTCTCAGGCGGCTCATAAAGAACGCCAGAAACCAAAGAACCATCCGGTCTCAAAACAGCAAGAGTGGGCCAGCCGCCAAGATTATACCTGTCATTAATGTCAGGACGAACATCAGTATCAACTTTTACAGAAATAAATTCACTATTTAATTTCTTGATAACACGCTTGTCAGAAAAAGTTTCTTTATCCATATTATGGCACCAATGGCACCACACAGCAGAAATGCTCAACAAAACAAGCTTTTTTTCTTTTTTTGCTTTCTCAAATGCTGAATTGGACCAGTCGAGCCAATTGATTGCATTCTTATTTGTATATTTTGTCATGTATGTGCTCTCTTAAATCCATGATGCGCTTAAAATGGAGTCCTCGCCGCTTCTTTATTTTTTGAAGTTTTTCAAGATATTCCGGCCTCAATTCTTGCGCCATAATATCACCTAATTACGTTTAATATTATATTAATCTATAAATCTATCGAACAAAATCAACAACACGGCTCCCTATATCCACATCGTGAGCAAATCGCTTTCTTTGAGCCTGCAATGCCATTCATAAGTATACCGCATTTGGGACAATTTTGGACTACTTCTTCCTTCATTCTTCCGGCTCTCCAGTTATAATTTCATATAATCTATCAGAAGGTACATACCAAAAACTTACTTCCTATTGTTGAAGCAACTACAATGTTTTGAAGCAAATGTCCTTTTTGTCTTTTATTTTGCGTCATTTTCGGAATTGCATACGCTTTTTTAGCCTCACATTCCACGTGCAGCAAGCACTCTTTGTTTTGCAATTTTCATTGCGGCTTTTCTTGGAGTAGTTTTTTTCTTTTGTGCAGTTTCAAGTACTGTTCTAGTGTTTTCAA
>JACQIC010000068.1 GCA_016198725.1 Candidatus Aenigmatarchaeota archaeon
CCTGAGAAGAATCTGGAACCAAATCAAGAAAAAAGACATGAACATACAGCAAATATTCCAACAAATTACTCAATCTTTTTCACAATTATTCAGTCCGGCATAAATGCCGGACAACCTCCGAACCTTTACGTAAGGCAGGACTGACAGACGGAGAAATCAATGTTTACTTAGCACTCCTTAAATTGGGTTTAGTGACGGCAGGACCTCTTGTCAAAGAGACAAAATTGCAAAGCTCGAGTGTGTACCATATCCTTGATTCGCTTATTGAAAAGGGCATAATTTCTTTCGAAACAAAGAACAAGCGCAAATACTTCTATGCTGTATCGCCTGACAGGTTGCTGGATTTTATTGAAGAGAAAAAAAGAAAGGTGGAGGAAGAATGGCGGCAAATTGAGAACGCTTTGCCTGCGCTTACAGCCCTCAAGACAAGTGCAAGAAAACCAGAGCAGGAAATTCTGATTTTTGAAGGATGGAACGGCATTCTTTCCGCGTTCAAAGAGGCTTATACACAGTTAAAACCTGGAACGATAGCATATGCGTATACTATTACAAAGGAGTTTGGTGGTGCAGATCCTGAGCAAGTAAGATGGTTGATTAACAAAGTTAGGCTTCTAAGAGAAAATCTGAATAAGAGGTTAAAACAAAAAATAACCCTGAAAATTATTGCAGAAAAAGATTCAGATATCGGCAAAGATCAGGCAAAAACAGGCTTCACTCAAGTCAGATTTATAGAGAAGCATTATACGAATCCTGCAGTCACTAATATTTATGGAGATGTGACTGTTGTTGCATTGTGGCTTCAAAGGCCAATTGCATTCTACATCATCAGCAAAGAGGCGGCACAGTCTTTCAAAAACAATTTTGAATTGCTTTGGGAGATCTCCAAATGAGCTCACCTTCTCATCAGGTGTTGGCATCGCTCTTTTGAGTTGTTGTTTGGCTATTTATTCAAAGCGTGGGTTTTGTGCCCAAGAAGACTAAAGAGCAGGTGTTTCCACTAGACAAAATCGTAAAGTTTAAATAAAGTAATCGTTAAATGCTTAATGATTGGATGTTTTTATGGACGAGAAACAAGTTCTGGAAATCGTAAAGGGTGGGGAAACACAAACAACTGAGTTTAAAAGAACGGCCAGCAAAGACGTTGGCAAAACAATCTGTGCATTCGCAAATGCAAGCGGGGGTTTACTTCTTATTGGGGTGGAAGATGATGGTGCAATTATAGGAGTGCCATCTCAGAAGCAGGATGAAATCCAACAACAAATCTATCATTCCCAACAAGAATGCAATCCCACTCCAGTCTGCTCTATCCTGCCAGTAAACACAGGAAAAGGCAGAATTCTCGTTGTTAAAGTTCCAAAGCTTGGCAGTGGCGTTTGCTATTACAAAAATGAAATTTACGTGCGTGTTGGCACGACTGACCACAAAATAGCAGGACCCGCAATTGAAGACTTTCTCAAGAAAAAACAAGTCCTTTGCTTCGAGGATGAACTAAGCGAGGCAAAACTTGCAGACTTGGATGTTGAAAAAATCAAGCAATACCTTGCAAAACGTAACCCCGCCATCCCCTTTGAAGAAGGGAAGTTAAAATCAATTCTTTGCACGCTTCGCGTTGCAGTCATAAATGGGGAGTTTCATCTAAAAAAATCAGCAGTTCTACTCTTCGCAAAAGAACCCACGAAATTCATCCCTCAAAATCAGGTCAAACTGGCATGTTTCAAAGGAACAATTGCTGCAAACATCATCGCCACAATAACACTCTCGGGCACTGTGACTGAAACTATTAATCAGAGTATAGAATTCATCACCAGAAACATAAAGACCGCATACAAAATAGAAAAGCTCGAACGCGAAGAAATACCCGAATACCCCCTCATAGCGTTAAGAGAAGCAATCGTCAACGCAATTGTTCATCGAGATTACTATTCTCCTGCAGCTGTTCAGGTCAACATTTTTGATGACCGTATCGAAATAACGAATCCAGGAGCATTACCCCGAGAACTCAAAGTCCAAGACCTGCCTTTTCTAGGACTTGGAATCCCAAGAAACCCAACCCTCTATCGATTACTCAGCGATGTAAACGTTGTTGAAGGTCTTGGAACTGGATTCCCACGAATGTTTAATGCGATGAGAAACGCAGGACTGCCAGACCCCCGTCCAGAAGATCTCGGCACTATATTCAAAATCACGTTTTATAACAAATTTCCCACAATGAATGGAGGTCTTAACGAAAGACAACAAAGAGCAATAGGGTACATTAAAGAACACAAAATCATAACAGCGAACAAGTACGTCGAACTCTACCACATCAGCAAACCAACCGCCATAGTTGATCTTGCCGGCCTTGTCAAACAGGGAATCATCCGCAAAATAGGCAAAGGAAAAGCCACTCACTACACGTTCGAAAAAGAATCGTAAACCACTTTACGAAAATTTAACGAATCATTTAACGAAAACGCTAAAGCTCACAAATACAGAAAACTTCAAGAAACTTTATTAACAACCAACACATTCCAACTTACTATGCAAGGGATGCCAAGCTCAATACCGCAAGAATTGCTTTTGAGCCAGCCGGTTTTCACCCAAACCGTGCGCAATCCTTTGCACCATAAGAAAGCGCAGGAAGCCTTAACTCGTGCAGATTCTACCGTTTCAAGCACGTAGTCACTCCCAAGTGATGAGCGTACAGAAACATTTATAAGCAGTAACACGCTAATGTTACTATGAAATCGAGATTTTCAGTCACTTTATCACCTGAAATCCAGCAGCAACTTGATGCACTTGTTGATAATGTTCATATCCGCTCTAGATCAGAAGCAATTGAGAAGATAGTCAGAAAGTATTTGGAACAAAACAGCAGTAATTCTGTGTGGCGGAAATCCTGATAATTACAAAATAAATGGCGTGTACAGACCACTTGTTCAAATTAAAGGAGAAAATTTGTGGAGGATTGAAAATGGCAAAAATCAGCATTGAAAACATAAGCAGGATTGAATTGAATGTTATTCCTTTTGAGAGAAAATTTGACTTGCAAGGAGATGCGGGCATAGACACGAAGGTTCGTGATGCGTATGTCTCAAAGAATTATGACGCAGAACCAAAATCAAAGCAGGAAGCAGATGCGCAGGGCAAGAAGGGTTTTAATGGACTGATGAGTTCGTTCACGCACATTACGGTTCACCATCAAGGAGATGAAACAATAGTCGTTGCAGATATTGCCCCAACGAGATACTTGATTGGACAGGCAATGAGAGACGTGGTGAAAGCATCCGCCGGCTTATCTGCAGAAGACGTCAAAAAACTAAGCCCCGACATGGCAAATGTTTCGCTTGTTGCGCCAGTAAAGGTTAACGGCCAATATTTTCTTCTGTCGCAAATAAAAGGCAAAGCGCTCGGCTCAGGAGAAATTCATGCAGGTCTTGTTGCGGGCAACATTGACGGCAAATACTTGAAAAGACAAAACCCGCTGGTTGCGGCATTACAGGAAGAATGTTCAGAAGAGCTTGGCATGGATTTAAGCACGCTTGACCACACTTCCGCAACGTACATGCTTGACGAGCGCGAGACTGGCCAGGTGAATTTCGCGTTTGTTGCAAGAAACACAGACGCTGATAAAGTGCTTGATTCATACGATACAAGCGCACGAACAAAACTTATCACCAACGAACCACTTGAAGTCATGGCGTTATCTCTTCTTCCTGTGGCAGGAATAGCACTTGTTCCACTTGAAGGAACAAAAGGGCTAAGAAATATAGAGTGCTACAAGCCAACAGCATTCGGTCTTGAAAAAGTGCACGAGAATAGAGGAATCCGTCCGTACACACAAGCAACACTAGACTATCTCGCAGAACCAAAGAATCTGAAATTTTTGCTGGAGAAGGCAGGGTTTTGAAGTTGACAGAAGTTATTGAACAATACTTGCTGTCAAAAACAGGGAACGCTGACGGTGGCGAAGACAGACTCGTGGTTGGCCCAAATTTTTACGGTGTTGTTGACGGCGCAACAGACAAGACAGGCAACAACTGGGGAAATGCAGAAACGCCAAGAAAAGGAGGCACTGTTCTCGCGGATATTGCAAAAAAAGTGCTTGAAGACCCAAACACGCCAACAAAACCAGATGCAATTGTTGAAATCATCAACAAAGATATTGCCATAGTTGCACAAAGAGCAGGAATAGACCTGTCAATTGTAAACAACAGAGCGGATGTCGGATTTGCGGTTTATGTGCCATTAGAAAGGGCAGTATACCACATCAACGACTGCTCGTTCGGATTCGTAAATCAGAATGGCTTGTTCGAAATGCACAAGAAAGACAAAGCAGTGGACAAATTAACAGCAAATATCCGTGCAACAGTAATTAAATGGTATGAAGCGCAAGGATATAATCCATTTGAAAAAGAAGATAAAGGCAGAGAATTTATAATGGAGTTACTGAAACGTCAGCCAGAAATACAAAACCACGGATTTGATAATACCAGTTTATGGGTGGGAGGAATCCCTTGCTGTTTGGTATCCTACAAGACGCTGAATGGACTTCCAACAACCCTCGACATAACTCCTGTTCCCCTTGATACAGTTGAAGTAATAATTGCAAGTGATGGGTTCGCAACAATAATGCCAACACTCAATGACACACTTGCAATACTAGAAAAACACCTCAAACAAGACCCGCATTGTATTGACATACTAAAATCCACCAAAGGATATAACAATAGACAGAAAAGCTATGATGACATGAGCTATTTACGTATCATGACGGCATGACAGCGCCCAGAAGAATGGAGAGGAGTTTTGCACTCCTACTTTGTCGTAAACAGATGAAATGCTCCAGATGAATGCTACTGCAAGCACGTATTTGGCTCCTTTTTCTTTCAGCAGCGCCTCGAATGTTCAAGATGTCCTATGTGTCTTTCTTTGAGTTTGAGAACATATGAGCCGATTATTATTAGCAGGATTCCTGCAATGGAAAGGCTTTTATATAAGCTATAATTTATAGCTTTTATGTCAGAAACCACAACAATCCAAGTTACTGAAGACGTGCTTGAAATACTGAAACAAGTTCGTGAAGAAGAAGGCGCACCATCTTACAATGCAACGCTGCGTAAAATGCTTCTATCACGAAAAGAGTCGCTTGCTGGCTGTTTGGGACCGAAACTGTCGATGAAAGACATTTTGAAAGATTTGCGGGACGAAGAGGATTAAATGTCTCAAGTGCTCATTGATAGTTCTGTGTGGATCGCATATTTTTACGGACCCCAGATTGAAGCCAAAAATGTTATTGATTCTGATAATGCAATCTTTTTGTCGGTTATTTCGCTCTTTGAAATCAGAAGAAAGCTTTTGCGCCGTGTCGTGCAGCGCCAGCAAATCGAAAAGGTATTAAGCTTTATTCGTAGCAGAGGGATTGTTATCGATATTAATCGTGTAATTGCTGAAGCAGCCGCAGAAATTTCATTTAAACATAACCTATCAACTGCAGATGCATTGATTTATGCAACTGCAGCAGAAAGAAAACTCGAACTCATAACTGGAGATTCTGATTTTGCAAAGCTAAACAATGTGCGCATACTAAAGTAAGCACTATCACGACAACGCAATCACCACAACTCCCAATACCATTATCGCTGTTCCAAGCAATCTTTCCCGTAATCCTTGTTCTTTGAACAGGTAGTGCCCGAAAAGCACGCTTATGACTGTGCTTGTCCGCTTGATTGAGATAACGTAAGCAACAAGCGTCATGCTTATGGCCGTCATTTGCGCAAGGAGCATTAATGCGCTGGCAAGCCCTATTGGGAACAGTTGCCTGACTGGCAGTTGAAGAATGTTTTTTCGCGAGGTAACAAGAAGAACAGGAATCATTGCGAAAGCAATAAACAAGTTGAGCGCAAGAGGCCAGAGAAGAGGTGCAGACTGTTGTACTCCTACTTTGTCATAAACTGATGTTATGCTCCACAAGAATGCAACGACAAGCATATACCTTGCTCCTTTGTCTTTCAAAAGCGCTTTGAATGGCTCAAAATGCCCATGATGCCTTTCTTTTAGTTTTAGCACATACGCGCCTGAAACAATTAACATTATGCCAAACAGTCCTGTTGTGCTTGGAAATTCACCAACAACAATCGGAGCAGTAAGGAGAATAAAAAGTGGTGTGAACGTGAGCAGTGGAACAGTGTTGGAGAGTTCTGAATATTTGAGCGCTTTGACATAAATAATAGTCACCACAAGATTAATGCTGCCGCTTATGATTAGTGCTTTCCAGAATTCATAAGTAAACGCAGGAACGTCTACAAAGAACAGTACAGGAAGCAGGAAAGGCAGCGCGAATACTCTCCATGACCACGCAATAAGGTACTCATCAACGTGCGTAACTCTTTTTTTGCTGAACACATCTTTTAATGATTCAAAAAAAGCAGCCAGCAAAGCGAAGAGGAGCCATATCAAGAAATAATCATCTCCTTAATCTCCTCAAAATCCTCCAGCGTAACGTGCGAGAACCATTTATTATCAGGATAAATCACAACAGTTGCACCTGCAGGGTTGCAGAATCCCAAGCATCGTGCTCTTGTCACCCAGACTTTGCCAACGAGCCCATTTGTTTTTATGTATTCTTTAAGTTTCAGATATAGTTCTTCTCCCCCTATCTTGCCGCAGCAGTCGCCCTGCTCTCTTGTGTTGCAGCATACAATGATGTGTTTTTGCGGGTTTGCGTTTGCTGGCAGCATATGTTAATTGAAATTTATGTGCTTTTAAATGTGATTAAATTTATAATGTTCAAATGTAGTGCAGTATGCATGGACTATCACCACCTTCCTGCAAAAGAGGGCATTCATGAGCTTTGCACAAATGTTTTGCTTGGACTTTCACACGCAGAGGCAGAAGCGCGCCTTAAAAAGTATGGACTTAATGCAATAGAAGAAAAGAGGCATTTTGTTGCGCTGAAAATTATTACTGAACAATTTACATCCCCTCTTGTCTGGATACTTTTGATTGCCATGGCAATTTCTTTTTTCATGAAGGAAATGACTGATTTTTATGTCATAGGAATTGTTGTTGTTCTGAATGCAGTGCTTGGATTTATTCAGAATTATCGTGCAGAAAAAGCAATTGATGCGCTGAAAAAAGTTCTTTCTTTGAAGTCAACTGTTTTGCGTGATGGCCAGGAAAGAAAAATAGATTCTTCATTTCTTGTTCCAGGCGATATTCTGCTGGTTGAAACCGGTGACAAAGTAGGAGCAGACGCGAGGCTTTTGGAAACCGTGAATCTTGAAACGCAAGAAGCCGCCCTCACCGGAGAAAGCACTCCAGTATCAAAGCAGGACTCTATTCTGCCAAAAGAAACTCCTGTTTCAGACAGAACAAACACAATATTCTCAGGCACAGTAATCACGCAAGGCCATGCAAAAGCAGTTGTTATTGAGACAGGAATGTCCACTCAAATAGGCAAAATAGCAAGACTTATTCAAGAAACAAAGCCAGAGATGACTCATTTGCAGAAAAAACTCGGCGCTCTGGCAAAGTTCATAGGGCTGGCAGTTGTGCTTATAGCAGTTCTGACTTTTGGCATCGGCGCTTTATTTGGCAGAGAACTGTTTGAAATGTTTCTGGCATCTATTGCTCTTGCGGTTGCAGCCATTCCTGAAGGACTGCCCGCGGTTGTTACCGTATCATTAGCTTTGGGCGTTCAGCGCATGGCAAGCAGAAACGCTCTTGTGCGCCGCCTGCCAAGCGTTGAAACACTTGGAGCGTGCACTGTAATCTGCACTGACAAAACAGGCACACTGACACATAATCAGATGACTGTTCAAAAACTTTTCGTGAATGGAAAAGTTGTCGGCATCACAGGCTCAGGATATGACTTACAAGGCCATTTTGATGACAATCCCAAAAACTTCGGCGAGCTTTTGCTGATTGGCGCTTTGAACAACAATGCAAAACTACGCGCCGAAAACAGCTCTTGGGAGGTTATTGGCGACCCGACAGAAGCGGCGTTACTTGTCAGCGCAAAAAAAGCAGGGCTTAATGTTGAAGAACTGCACGAGAAATATCCAAGAATTGAGGAGATAGAATTCACAAGCGAACGCAAGTGCATGACAACAGTCCACCATGTTGGACAAAACAACATTGCATACACAAAAGGCGCACCAGAAGTCGTGCTAAAAATGTGCACAAAAATCCTTGTCAATGGAAAAGTCATGCCTTTCACTTCAGTCCGCCGAACTGAGATTTTACACGTGTGCGAAGAATTTGCAAAAGATGCGCTCAGAGTTCTTGGCTTTGCTTACAAGCCACTTGCAAAAAAAGAATCTGAAATTGAGAAAAATATGACATTTGTTGGCTTGCAGGCAATGATAGACCCTCCACGCGAGGAAGTCAAGACTGCAATTGAAAAATGCAAAACTGCCGGAATAAAAGTGGTGATGATAACAGGAGACCACCTGACAACGGCAGCCGCAATTGCAAAACAACTTGGAATATCAGGGAAAGCAGTTACAGGCGCAGAACTTGACAGAATGACAGACTTTGAACAGCATGCTGAACATATTGCAGTATACGCCCGTGTTGATCCTGCACACAAGCTGAAAATAATTGATGCATTAAAGGCAAAAGGGCACATTGTCGCAATGACCGGTGATGGAGTAAATGACGCCCCTGCTTTGAAAAAAGCAGACATAGGAATAGCAATGGGCACAGGAACAGATGTTGCCAAAGAAGCAAGCGCAATGGTGCTGGCAGATGATAATTTTGCCACAATAGTGAATGCAGTTCAAGAAGGCAGAAAAATTTTTGACAACATACAAAAATACATTGCGTTTTTATTTTCAGGAAATGTCGGTGAAGTACTTGTTGTATTTTTGTCAATTCTCGGAGGCTTGCCATTACCATTAATTGCAATTCATCTTTTGTGGATTAATCTTATGACTGATGCGCTTCCAGCGCTTGCACTCGGAGTTGATCCTGCAGACGATGACATCATGCAGCGCCCTCCAAAAAAGCCAGAGAAAAGCATTTTCACCGGAATGGAGCAGTATGTTATCACATATCCTTTGCTTTTGACTATTGGCGTTCTTGGAATGTTTTCATATTATTTGCCTGACACACCCCATGCAAGAACTGTTGCGTTCACAACATTGGTGCTATTTGAACTGTTTCAGGCAGTAAGCTGCCGCTCGCTGACAAAACCTGCATTTTCAGTCGGCATATTCAAAAACAAGCATCTTGCTGGTGCAGTGCTGCTTTCATTCACTCTTCAAATATCGCTGTTGTATGTTCCTGCACTGCAGGAATGGTTCAGAGTCGTTCCTTTGACTGCAATGCAGATTCTGCTGATAATAGGAGTATCCAGCGCAGGATTTTTGTATCTTGAGTTATGGAAGTGGTGGAGACAGCCAGCATTATGACTCTTGCAATTGATTTGACATTGTTCATTTTGGCAAGCATCCTGCTGATAGGAAGCTCCAGTTTTGTCGTCAAATCACTGGTTATTCTTGCGCGGTTTCTTCGCATGACAGAATTTGTGATAGCATTTATTCTAATGGCGATATCAACAAGCCTTCCTGAGCTTTTTGTTGGAATTAATGCAGCATTAACGCGCAATGCATCACTTGCGCTTGGAAATGTTATTGGAAGCAATATTGTTGACCTTACATTAATCATGGGAATCACAATAGTTCTTGCAAAAGGCATTCCAGTAAAGAACCCATTCATAAGAGCTGATGCGCTGTGGATGACTGGAATTGCCGCACTTCCAGTTATGCTTACTATTTTAGGCAGAGAATTAAGCAGAACTGACGGCATTATTCTTCTTGGAGTTTTTGCATGGTATGTTTGGTTTCTAATGTACAAACGCAGTTCTTTTCCACACTTGTTTAAAAATCACATTTCACACTGGCGTGGACTGGCAAGTCTTGTTGTGTTTGCAGTATCCTCTACAGTTTTGTTTTTTAGTGCAAAACTGATTGTCAAATATGGCACTGCGCTTGCTGTTGATTTGAACCTGCCACGAATTTTTATCGGCCTGTTTTTTGTTGCGCTTGGCACATCATTGCCAGAACTTGCCTTTGGAGCAATTTCTATCTTGCGCAGACATGCCCAGCTTAATGTTGGAAACGTAATGGGAAGCGTTGTTGCCAACTCAACTTTGATCTTAGGAATTACCTCAGTTATTCAGCCAATTGCAGCTGATTACTTATTGTTCATGACAAGCTCTTTGTTTATGATTTTTGTGTGCTTTTTATTTGCCACATTTGTAGAAAGCGGAAGAAAATTATCGTGGAAAGAAGGCATTGCATTAATCTTTGTGTACGTGCTATTCCTGCTGGTTGAGCTTAATGTTCACCAGTTCAGGGTTTAAACCTCTTTGAAATTCTCCTTTAAAAAATCATCCACTTTCTCTCTAATTGTTGCCTGCATGTTTTCTATTCCATCAACATATTGCAGCAATACTGTGTTTGGTTCTCTGGCAGCAACAAACCTGTAGCCTTCAAGCACTCTGTGGTGGAAGTCTATTTTTTCCTGTTCAAACCTGTCTGCTTTGCCAAATTCTACTTTTGTTATTTTTGCAAGCCCAACTTCAGGAGGAACATCGATAATAATTCCGTAATCAGGCTTTATGCTTTTGGTTGCAATGTTGTTTAAAACGTCAATTGTTGAAATATTCATTCCTCGCCCAAATCCCTGATACGCAATAGTTGACCAAAAACACCTGTCTGATGCGAAAATCGCTCCGCGCTCAAGTGCCGGAATTATTTTTCTTGCAAAAAGCTGGCTTCTTGCCGCCTCAAACAAAAACAACTCACTAAATGAATCAAGCTTGTCACTTTTCTCAAATTCAGTATCCTGAAGAATTGTTCTTATACTTTCCGCCCTTACAGTGCCTCCAGGCTCGCGCGCTTCTTCGACATCATATCCCTGTTCTCTCAGGTGTTTTATTAGTTGCCATCGCTGTGTTGTCTTACCAGAGCCGTCTCCTCCTTCAAGCACAATATACGCTCCTGCAAGTGGAGGGTGTTGTTGAAGAACTTTTGATGCAAACTCCCGCACAATGTTTTCCAGCTGTTCCTTGTTTTCGTAAACTACAATTGAAAAGTTTGGCGCTGTTTTGCTTTGCACCCAGTCAGTCATGTAGGTTGAAACTTTTGCATTTTTCGGTTGAAGTCCAAGAACATGACCGTTTGCAATTATTTTTCGCGCCGCTTCCGCACCCCCTCCAGTTGTAGCATCTCCGAGGTGTATAATTAGTCCATTTGCAGAGTCAACCCACGCATTGTCTCTGAGCGCAACATTTACTTGGACACCACTGCTTCTTTCACAGCCATAACCAACGTGTTCAGATAATACTTTGCCTGTTTCTTTGAGAACATTGATTGCACTGCGATAATCTTCAAGATACTCTCTTGCTCCAACTATTGATCCGCTGAAATACCAGTTAATTATTCTTTGAAGTTTTTTCATTCTTCCACCTTCAGATTTTCTTCAAATCTTTTCTCTTCCACTAACCTGCCATGATGAACTTCGCCTTTTGTAATCAGCTTTTTTTGTTCTATAATCTCTGCAAGCATCGGAATAAAGGGTTTTGCCTGCTCAAATGTTTCAAGAAAAATCTTCCTGTATGAAAAATGGCCATATTGTGTTGTGCGAAGCTGCCACATGTAAACCCACTCTTCCATGTCTGCATCAATTGTTTGCTTGACTCTAAACCCAAGCGCCGGAATAATTATGGCTTCTTCAGGAGATACTTTTCGTGCCTTCTCAAACAGCTCTGCCGTCTTTTCCATGTGTTCTTTGTAATGCTGCGCTAACCCTGCTTCATTGACAAGCCAAGGAATATCGTAGCCATAATCGCAGGTAGGCAGAGGAAAAGTCTGGTTGCATCTTCTGTGCCTTTGAATGTCCCTCCATGCCCCAAAATCAGGAAAAATCTCAAAAGCAATCCGCACACCTCTCAAGCTATGAAGAGGCGCGTCATGCCTGCCAAGCCGTTCAAACACCTCCTCCAATACGTGTTTTTTCTTTTCAGTTGATAAAGTTTTTACCTTATCATAAACAGTCTGCCAAGCATGCTCATACCTTCCCTCACCATACAAAACATTTGTTATCAGCCTGTTCTCAAGGTCAGGCGTGGCGCTTATTAGTTTTACTCTTGACTGCGGCATCGCTCTTGTTCCCTTGCCAAGAATAATGTCTTGTAACAATGTGATAACAAATTCTGTTTCTTTCAAATAATTATTTGGCTCAACATGAGTTAGGAGAGTCGGCAGTTCTGTCCTTGCTTTTTCAATTATTTCTTTTGCAACATCCCTTGTTTCAGGAAAAGGAAAAACAAGAAGGTTTCTGAGTTTCCGCTCAAGCGTCCGCGCATCTTCAACTATTCCAAGAGAAGTTGTAATGCCTGCATTCAAATAATATCTGACGTTGTCAAATGTTTCTGCAGCCAGCACATGCTTCCATCCAGCAGAACTAATGTCCTGCGGCTGTTGAAATGCTTTTTGCTGATACTCATTCATTACTTTTGCTGCATAAAGATAGTTTTGCAAACTCAACTCAAAATATTTTTGAATCTCTTCTGCAAGTGAAGATTGTGCGAGTTCAGGCGGCATTGGCACCTTTTGCTTTGCAAAAGACTTATACCTGCTCGACAGCTCCTGCCCATGAAATAACTGATCGTTCTCAAGCGCTTTTGCGGTTATTATTGAAACACCTTCAACAACATACGAGATGAATGCTCCTTCTTTGATAGAATTATGTCCGTGCTTTACTGCAAACTCTTCAAGAAAATCACTTGCTTTCCTGTCAAACAAATGATAAACTGGCACATCTTTTTCAGGAATATCCGCTGCGTATCTTACATAAACTGCTTCTTTTTCTTCTGCAGTTATCTCATCAAATCTTCTTGCTCCTTTTTTGTTCAAACCAAGCTCAACTGTAACAATTGTTTTCAGCAAAGTGTCTCGCATTGGCAAATCGCTTCTACTGTACATCGCCTGTAATGTTGCTTTGACCTGCGGCGGAAGATGCGTGAGAAGTGAAACCCTGTCAAACGGATGCGACATCAAATACCCAAGTATTCTTTGCGAAGCAGTACCGTAATCCTGTTTTGACATGTCAATGCAGCAATAGGTGGAATATTTAATGATTGTTGCAAACAAAACCCTTGTTTAGCAACTATTGTTTGCAGAAAAAATTGATGATAAACCTGTTGAGGAATATTTTCCACGGTCTGAACACGAATAGTTTTGGAGAAGCGTGATGATACGAAAACCTTTCAAAAAGCACCAGGTTTTTAAAGCAAATTAATTTTATATGATTACAATGTACGATTTAACAACTCTTTTGAAAGTGAATGGAGTAAGAACAGTTTTAGACGATTTAGCTACTGAAGGTGCACGTGACTATGCCAACCAAGCTAAAATGCAAGGTGTCCATGCACCAATGTGGGAAGACAATTTTGCTGAGGAAAAAAAAAGACTTTATAATGCTTACTTAAGACAACTTGGTGCGCGGTCCACAAAAAATAACGGGGGCAGTATTTAAAAATAAGTTAACTTCTGCTTTCTTACCATGTCACAAAAAAATCAACAAAAGACATTAAAAAGATTAGAAGATTTTCCAGCATCAGAGCCATCAATATTAATGTTCAAAGACGGAACACAACAAACCGTACACGTGTATGATTTTATTGAAGAGTTAAAGGACAAGTATTCGTTAGTATACGCAGTTGGTGGACTACCTGAGGTCGAGTGTTCAATAGTAGACCCAAGAGATTGACTGCCACGCGCACCATTTCATGAACTCAGGTATGTGCAATCACAATATACTCGTAAAAAAGTAAGTTTCATGCCATTTCAACATTAGGTTTTTGCAAAACATATAGGAGGAATAAAAAAATGTCAGAAAAAAATTCGAACGTAGGTTTTTTACATATAGTTTTAGCCAGCGCACTTGGCTATGTATTGGCAAAAGGTTGCTCAAATGGTCAAAGAGAGCAAATAAACAAATTGGATTATGTGAATGACAGATTAACAACAATCGAACGCAAAATTGATCACTGCGAAGAGCGAATTCCCCAATTGCTTCTGACAACAACAAATGTCACTGGAGGCCCTGAACCTGAAGAATTTTATACACTGGAAGGCCGCAGAGCGTACGTTACAATTGATGGAGTCCTTGTCGAAGACTACGCCAGATCAAATCCTGCAAGACAATAAAATAACTGGGAGCACAGAGATTCGGAACCAAACTTTTACAAAAAGTTTGATCAAAAGTATTTAAGGACGGTTTCCGCTTTGCTCCAACCGTCCGAACTGGGAGCACAGGGATTTGAACCCTGATCAGCCGCTCTGGAGGCGGCCATACTAGCCAGGTTGTACTATGCTCCCAAATTCCGAGTTCGCACTCCGTGCTCACTCAGGAA
>JACQIC010000063.1 GCA_016198725.1 Candidatus Aenigmatarchaeota archaeon
AAATAAAAATCCCAATCGCCGCAAGCGGCGGGGTATTATAGACAATAGTTGGGATTTTTAATGTTGCGGATACCCTTTGATATGGTATATGCAGCATTAACCCAACCGTTGCAAGCAACGAGGTATCCGTAACAAATGAAAATTGTGTAAAGTTATTTCCTAATAATCAAATCACTTTCTGTTGGTCACTGAAGTTCCAATTATTAAAGTGATTTGATATAATGATAAATTGTTATGTCTGTCGAATATAATAGACGAGTAAATTATATTAATTATTTACTTCGTCTATTATACAATAATAAAGCTTAAAAAGGCGCACATATCCGCCAGAGAAATGCAGACAGCACTTATTACAGGAGTTGCGGGACAAGATGGAAGTTATCTTGCAGACCTTTTGCTTGAAAAAGGATACACTGTTTACGGAATGTATGTTGCAAGCACGCGAATGAATTCATCACAGGTCTGCCTCGCATTTGACAACATCAAACACCTTCACGGAAACAAACAGTTCATTCCTGTTTCAGGAAACCTTATGGACCTCAGGTCTGTCGAGATAGTAATTGAACAAGCAAAACCGGACGAGATATACAATCTCGCGGCGCAGTCTCACGTGAAAAGGTCAGAAACAGAACCAGAAGTCACGCGCAACACAAACGCGTATGGCGTTGACAGAATTCTTTACGCCGCCAGAAAAATAGTTCCTAACGCGAAATTCTACCAGGCATCAACAAGCGAAATGTTCGGCAATGCAAAAGCACCGCAGGACGAAAACACGCCATTCGCGCCGGTAAGCCCATATGGAGAGGCGAAATTATTCGCACACCAGCTAGTGAAGGACAACAGAGAAAAAGGATTCTTCACAGTAGGCGGAATTTTGTTCAATCACGAAAGCGAACGCAGAGGAATGTCGTTTGTCACCAGAAAAATAACGTATGGGCTTGCAGGCATCAAACTCGGGTTCGAAAACCACCTTTCTTTAGGCAATCTTGACGCGAAGAGAGATTGGGGACACTCCAAAGATTATGTGCGCGCAATGTGGCTCATGCTGCAGAACAAAACCCCAATTGATTATGTCATCTCAACAGGAGAAACCCATTCAGTCAGGGAATTTATTGAAGCAGCAGCACAAGTGCTCGACATTAACATAGAGTGGAAAGGCGCAGGAGTTGAGGAAATCGGGATGTGGAACAACAAGCCAATCATAAAAATTGATCAGTCATTCTACAGGACACGGGAAATCAACGTGCTGTGCGGCAACAGCGCAAAAGCACAAAATGAACTTGGGTGGAAGCCGGAAATCGGGTTTAAAAAACTCGCAGAGATGATGACAAAAAATGATTTATCGCTCAGAAACAAGCAAGGTTATTAAATCCATCAAAAAGAACAGCAGTCATGACTCTCGTCACAATTTGCATCGTTGCCTACAACTCGCCCACTCTTGATTCCTGCTTGGAATCTATAACAAAAACAGCAAAAAACATACCGCACGAAATCTTTGTTGTGGACAACAACTCAAAAATACACAAGCCAAATCTGCAGGACAAATATCCTGGTGTGAAGTTCATATTCAATGAAAAAAATGTTGGCTTCGGAAGAGCAAATAATCAGGCGATACATCTGGCAGGCGGAAACTTTATTCTCATAACTAATCCAGACTTGATTCTTGAGAAGAATACGATTCCTGAACTTGTTAATTACCTTCTCCGGAACAAACACGTAAAAATTGCTGCACCAAAACTTTTGAACGGAGACGGAAGCGTGCAATTATCGTGCAGAAAATTTCCAACACCATTCATATCAATCGGCAGAAGACTGCCGTGGATAAGAAAAAAAATAATTGATGAAGAAACTGCAGGCTTTAACCATGAACTGACAGGAAAAGTTGACTGGGCATCAGGCGCCTGCCTTATGCTGCGCGGAAAACAATACTTTGACCAAAGATACTTTCTTTATTTTGAAGATGTTGACTTGTGCAGGACAGCAAAAGAAGTGCATTACGTGCCTACCGCACAAGCAACACATCTCGCAGTGTACGCAAGCAACAAATTATCACCTGCATTAATTCACCACACCGCCAGCATGATAAAGTACTACTTGAAGTGGTGGGTTCAATAAGTGTTAAACCTCAACCACAAAATCCCTTCTGAACTGAAAATGTTCTTTCTTGTGCACATAACCCATCGGATTACTGACGATTCGCGTTGAACCAATGGTGACGTCGACAGGAACATGAGAATGTCCGCACACCCATAAAGAAATCTCCGGATGAGCAAGAATAATGCTGTCAAGACTGCTCGCAAATGCCGCATTCAAATCACCTGACTTATACTTGGAAGAAATGCACTCATAACTCGGCAAATGATGCGTCATCACAACTATTTTACCAACAAACGGCCGCCGAAGTTCATCAAGAATATATCTTACCGACTGTGCGTGAAGCGTATTTGTATCTCGTGCCTGAATAGGTTTGCCGGCTGATGTTAAAATGTGCGAGTAATCATTTATCCACTGTTCAATTCTCTCTCCATCTTTTTGAGGCACATAACTCCACAGCGTACTGACGATAAATTTGACATCGCCAACCACGCGGCATGTGTTGTTAAGCCTAACATGGTTAAAAGCAAGCCGTTCAAAACAACAATGGTATGCACGGTCAATGCAACCCATGTAAAACTCATGGTTTCCAAAAGCAGAAATGATGCTTTGGAATTCCCCTTCAACTTTTTCGTAGAAACCCACTGCGTTTTCAGCAAACTTTCCAACAACAATATCGCCTGCAAGCAACAAAACTTCCCCTGCTTTTGTCAAAGGATTCGAAGTCAGAAAGTCATTATTCCTTTCAAACTCAAGATGAAGGTCGGATGCAATCTGAATTTTCATTCCTGCAAAAAGGCATCATACTTTTAAATATTTTTACCATAACATATTTAAAAACAAAATAAGAGCAGGCATGTCATGCCAACAGTATTGACGTATTTCAGCGTGTTCATCAGCTTTTTTGTTACTCTTCTCATTCTTCCGTACTGGATAAAGCGCGCCAGTGAACATAATCTCTTGCTAACAGACGTACACAAAGTTGACCAGCGCCAAATTCCGGGATTAGGAGGGCTGATTGTGGTTTTTGGCATTGTGATGGGCATAATGGCGTATGTTGCGCTTCACACGTTTTATTACGACGACAAAAAAAACGCTCTTGTGCTGTTCGCGGCAACCTCCAGCATTCTGCTCTCAGCACTCATAGGCCTTGTGGACGACCTGCTTGGCAGAAAAATAGGCCTTAGACAATACCAAAAACCAATACTGACGCTATTTGTTGCACTGCCAGTAATGGTCATTAATGCAGGAACGGCAGTAATGACATTGCCATTTTTCGGACAAATAAATTTCGGCATTGTGTTCCCACTGCTGATTATTCCAGCAGGAATCATAGGCGCATCAAATGCATTCAACATGCTCGCAGGAATGAACGGACTTGAAGCAGGAATGGGATTAGTCCTAACCGGAACGCTCGGATACATTGCGTACACAAACGGTTCAATACCTGCAGCAATAATTGCGGCATGCGTGTTTTTCGCAGTTCTCGCATTCTGGCTGTACAACAAATATCCTGCAAAAATATTGTGCGGAAACACATTCACGTACTCAACCGGCACAAGCATTGCACTAATTGCAATCATAGGAAACATTGAAAAATATGCGCTGATACTTTTCCTGCCGTACTATCTGGAATTCGTGCTGAAAATAAGAGGTTTAATGCAAAAAGAAACACTTGTTAATGTTCGTCCTGATGGTTCACTCTCGCACAGATATAGGAAATGGTACGCCCTTCCACACGTCGCAATGTCTCTACTGCAAAAATGCAGCATCAAGCCAAGAGAATGGACAGTTGTGTTTATCATCCACTTCTTCACAGCAATGCTGGCACTCATTGTTCTTTGGATGTATTTTTACGTGTAATACCAAAGTGCAGTAATAATGGAAATTTTCTGAAGCAGTGATGTGAAACACATATAAACTGCCAGCACATAATACGTGCATGAACTTCCAGAACCTCACTACTATAGAAAATCCTGAGACGTACATTGATGTTGCGTTTAAATCAGCAGAAGCTGCGGGAGCGTCGAAAAGAAGAGAATTTGTTGGCAAAGAAGTCAACAAACTCATTCGTTCGCGTGTTATAGAAATCACAAAAATAAAGGCATTGACGAAGACTGCAGCAAAACTTCTTGAGAACATCGTAGCAAATTATCCATCAATAGACGGGCTTGACCCATTCTATCTCGCTCTTGTCAAATGCACTATTGACTATGCACAGTTAAAACAGTCACTTGGCGCTATGGCTTGGGGCGCCCAGATGCTGCACCGGCTAGGAGAAGATGCTGAAAGACGAATCCGCGCAACAAGACAACTTGAGTACGTCAACAAGCATAGGCAGGCATTCTATGGCAGAGCAGCGTCAGTATTCAAGCAGATAAAGAAAAATCTCGCATACCTTGAAGAAGCACGCAAAATAATGAAAAAATATCCGCCAGTAAAGACAGGTATTCCAACCATAGTTATTGCAGGAGCGCCAAATGTAGGAAAAAGCTCTTTGCTTGCTGCACTGACAGGCTCAGCACCAAGAGTAGCGCCATACCCATTCACCACGCAACAACTCATGCTTGGATATTTTGAAACTGACAGCAGCAGAATACAGATAATCGATACTCCGGGATTGCTTGACAGACCGCTTGAGAAAAGAAACCCCATAGAAAAACAGGCAATACTCGCATTAAAACACCTTGCAAAAGCAATTATTTTTGTGCTCGACCCAACAGAAGCCTGCGGTTACTCATTTCAGGAACAGTTACATCTGCTTGCTGAAATGAAAAAAGAGTTTCAAATCCCTGTCCTTGTAGTCGCAAACAAAACAGATTTGCCTTATGAGAAAAAATTAGCAGAAGATACTTTACTTGTTTCTGTTGAGAAAAAACTGGGAATTGAAGAGTTGAAAGAAAGAGTAATAAAAATCATTTCAGCTTAACACTCTTTACCTGCACCAACTCATCCAAGCTCACTTTCTCAACACCAAAGTACTTTCCCGCAACTTCTACCACGTACTGCTGCGCAATTGTGCGTGCCTCTGCTTCACTTTTAGCCTTAAACCGGTACATATCCTTGTGCGGTTCAGGATCAGGCATGATACAGCCCCCATCAAAAATACCCGCAAATGTAGTGTACCTTGCTTCATATTCTTGCATTTTTTTCCACCTCCATTTTATTAGATGCATTTCATAATGTGCTGCTTATATTTTTATTGATAATGGAATTCTGATTTTCAAACACTTATTTTGGAAAGCATAAAACATTTTCAGTACACTCTATCATGATGGTCGAATTCTAAGAAAAGAATGTGATTTTTCTGCTTGTCCACTGTGAATGTCAGCACAAAATGCTTATCAATATGCACTCTTTTCAGATGCTTTAATTCATACTTCAGATTTTTATATCTGTCGATAGACTCTGAGCCATTGTTGATAATTTCCTTGATTTTTTTATGTATTATTTCTGCTTTTTTCTTATCTTTTTTCAATAAAGTTCTAATCTTCAGCTTCAGTTCGTCTCCAATATCAAAATCGAACATTATTCAACACCGCATAGTTTGTCAAGCTCTTGCAGCGTCATTTTTCTGTGACTATACTTTTTCAGGTGATTTTCAGCCGTGTCCAAAACTTTCTGCACATAAGCGTGATTTGCTTCCTGTTCTACAACGTCTTCTCCAAATAGTTCGACAAACTTGTTCAATGCCTGTGATTTGTCCTTTAAATTAAATTTTGCCTTTATGACATTTATGACTTTGTTGGCATAATCAGTTAATTCAATGCGGGCAAAACCCATCGTGTTACCTCCATGTGCACCACACATGCACGTTATATGCACTTCTCGTATTTAAATGCTTTGGGAATGTAACTTTTAACTCTCATTCATCACTCTTTCATAAACATCTCGTGTCATATCAGCGCATTTCTGCCAGCTGAATTTTTCTGCCTGCGCAACACCTCTTCTTGAAAGCTTGCGCGCTATAATTTTATCGTTTAGCACGGCAAGCATATGGTCTGCAAGATTTCTTGGAGTAGGATAGCACGACAATGCAGCGTTATCAGTTATTTCAGGAAGCGAAGTACAGTTCGAGCAAACAACAGGAGTGCCACAAGCCATTGCCTCAAGAACAGGCAAGCCAAAACCCTCATAAAAACTAGGAAACACAAACACACTTGCCTTTCTATACCAAGATGCAATATCGCCAGCATGGTCAATCCATTGAATAGAATCTGCAATACCCAAGCGCTGAGCCATTGATTTGTTATATGCCCGCGCTCCAGGCCACTGGGATGAACCGATTTTAATCAACTTTGCATCAGGAATCTGCTGTTTAACAAGCGCAAACGCATGAAGCAAACCACGCATGTTCTTTCTTGGCATTTCACTCCCAACATACAAAATCGTTTCCTGCTCACGCTTTGCATGCGAAGGAAAAAAAACACTATGGTCAACACCAAGCGGAACAACAGAAACCAAATGCTCAGAAATGCCAAGATGAATCAGAATATCTTTTTTAGTATGCTCAGAATCCGCAATTACCCGAGACGCATACCTGATTCCATTGAATACTAAACGGTAATATAATCTTCTAAGCAAATGATCATCTGTTCTAACAACAGGAATAATATCATGAACAGTCACAACAGACTTTCTCTTCTGATACAACAAAGGAAAAGCCAACTGCTGGTCAGAAAAATGAATAACGCCATCCTTTGGCAGGGAAAGCCACAAAGGAGACTTTGTAAAAACAGCATTAAAATTAATCAAAGGAGTTGACGGCAGAGAAGAAGCTGTAAAGATAGGTTTAACTCCCAAATATTTTGACAAACAACCAGCATAAACCCCCAAACCAGTCATACCAGTGCCAGACGAAACAAGATAAATCTTATCCATTAAACAACTGTGCAATACATTGTTTATAAAACTCATTGATTTCAGAACTTACCAAACTTGGCATAGCAGTAAAAATTATTCCTCGCATCACATTTCCGTATAAAGACCCGAATGGAATTTACCACACGGTTGCCTCTGCCACAGACATAAAAAAAATTCACAAAAAACTCGACCTCGAACACCTGCTGTAAATACAAGATTCAGACAAATTCATTTGCTTCAAAAGCTTCAAAATAAGGAGTAAGACAGAACCTGTATCCTGCCCCTCTTTGAAATGGCGCAATTAGTTTTTGCTGTTCGGCAGTCAATACTTTTGCATCACGGTCTGTAATGTACCCTAACAGCAATGCGTCGCTTTGCCGCATGTTCAGCCCGAATTCATTATTGATTGAACTTATGATTTTTTTCTGCACTTGCACATATTTATTCCAAAGCTTCACTGGCCCGATAAGTTCTGCAAGCGCAACTGCCTGAAATAGTCGTGTAATGTCCTTGAACCATTTGTTACCATAAAGGGAGGGAATTTCATGCCTGCTAAACACAAAACCACCTGTTCTAAACCTGAACGTGCCATAAGGTTTGCTGAAAGACATCACGACTGCTCGGATGTTTTCATGGCGAACATCAAACTTGTGCTGTTTGGTACTTCCCACATATGCAATATCAAGAATAACTCTGTGCCCATTGCTACACAACTTATTAATGAAGGAGTTTGGAAGAATATTGCCGTCTCTTGCAGAAGGATTTGAAATAAACCAATAACCGGGTTCACCTATGTCTTCCTGCTCACGCGTTATTACATTAATGCCTAAGTTTTGCGCCTGAATGCCAAAACCTTCATACTCGCCAGAAAGAACATTAATGCTGTTCACTCCCGTAGTTTTAAGCTGCGCAAGCAGGTGGAAAATTCCTTCGCTCGAACCGCTTGTAGGATAATTATAATTAAAATCAGTCAAGTGCTGAACGACCTGCGTGTATGCTTTTTTTATCCGCGACATAATGGGCTCATGAATCGCATCAAGGTCAACCCTTCCTTCAGAAGTTGCAGAAATCTGAAGAGGCGGATTCAAAGGCAGACGTGTTGCAAGAAATCGCTCAACAGATTTTGCAGTTGATGAAACAAGAAATAATTCATCCGGCAAGATTATTCTGCGCAGTACTTCACGTGTTTCTGGAAAAAAATAACAATAAACAGCTTTCATGACGTCGAATTTCATAACATGACCGCCCCCTCATACTGCCAGTCATACCGCACACGGCCTTCAGGGAAAAAAATGAGCTGCCTGATATCACGGTCAGCATCAAGAGTCAATGAATTTGTAAAACAAACATTCTGTCCATTAATGTCATAAATTGCTGCACCATACTCAAACCGCATAAGCGGATGCCCTTTTTGAGAAAAAAACTGTTCAAACTGTTTTTTTTGCTCCGGCTTTAAAAAGTGATGCTCAAACCAGTCTGCAGCCGCGACGTCCTTGCTTTGTTCAGGCCTATTTACCGGACGAAGCGTCAGCTGTTCCACCTTATGCTGTTTTGCAAACGCAATCAGGTGTTCAAGCTTATTCACATCATCAATATATCCATCTGCAAGAATACATGCCAGCCTGACACAATAACCAATACTGTGAAGACTTCTGATAAGCTCCGGCAAATCAATATACTGCTTTTTGTATGGCAAATAATTTTCACGATTCTTTTCAGCATCATAATGCACTATGGATACTGCAATTGTTGTCAGCCCTGAATCAAACCATTTTTTCAGATATTCCTGATACTTTTCTTTTTGTTCGTACAACAGAATGCCATTGGTCTGCAGCTCAACAAGTGGAAACTCAAACTCTTCCAGCGCACCCAAGTAAGAACTAATCTGGTCAGGATACATTGTGGGTTCTCCTTTGCCGGTAATCATTGCAGTGTATGCCCCAAGTTGTTTTGCCAGCAGGGCTGCTTTGCGGAAATTTCTGAGATTTATATCGGGCAGTTTTGGCGTAATGCCGTTTAATGGAGTCATTTTTGATATGCAAAACGGGCATCGTGCATTACATGCAGAGCTTCCTGCAACAATACTGAATGTCTGGAGTTTCATTTATTCATGAAAATAGCAGATGTTAAAAAAAAATATGTTCATATTTGTTAAAAAATGTATATTATGTATTTTACAGTGTCTGCGGCAATAACAGCATTTCTGCCAGCTGAATGACTTTTTCCACTATGCTTCTGAGGTAAAAGACCGGCTTGTCTTTTGACTTCAGAAAAAAATCATACACTGGAGCCGGCGACTTCTTCGCATCAGGCCAATACAGGTAGTATTGCCTGTAAAACTCCATCACACTGCCTTTTTTCTGAAAATAATTTTCGTACAACAACCTGAGCATCTTGGCAGTTTTCTCCACTGCTTCCTTGAGTTTTGCAGCATCCTTGAACTGCTGAATTTCTATCGTGAACCTCGTGATGTCATCACCGCATTCTTCTAAAACAAGAAGTGCATGAAACAAATGCAGTTCTTCAAAATGATCCTGCACATACCCTTTATTAATCATTCGCAATGCAAGATTCACAATGGCGTTAAGGTCAGCATCACGATGATAAAAAGTTTTTAAAGCGGCGCTCGAAGAAAGTATTTCAGTCAAGTCTTCCAATTCCTGCAACAAAATCAAAAACACCCTGCGAAACAACGCGGGAAAATCCTGCTCAAGTTCTGTTGGCAAACTCTTGATAAGACACCTGTTCTTTCTAGTCTCCATAACAGCAAAACCAAGAAGACTGCGTGCGGCAGTCGAAATGTGCTGATACTCCTCAGGAGTCCCGTACTGAACTGAAACTTCATCATACCCCCTGCGATACACCGTAGTCAGCACACACATAACACTTGGCCAGTCATGCCCGGACACGTCAATACTTATCGCGCTCTTCCGCTCAGTAGGCTTCATCGCAATTCTCAAACCACGATCATCTTCTTCAAGCGCAACAGAATCCCCTTTCTGCAAGCCGTGCTTCCGCACCCACTTAAACGGCAATGCAACTGTCAATGAAGAAGGACCATGCTGAATAAGTTTTCTGTACTGCATTTTCTCGAGTTCGGACGCTTCGCTTCCACACACGAGAAAATTAATTAACTATATATATCTTTTTGAAAATGTACATAATATTAAGAGAAGATACATAATAACAAAGCTTTTGAAGTCCTTAGAAACAAGACACGAGGTAAAACACAATGGTAATCAGCCCAAGAGAAATACATGAACCATTCGCAAAAAGAGAACAAATGCAGATAAAACGTCTGGAAGAAAGAATAGACAAATTGATGCGCGAAGGTTATGATGGATCTAAAAAGTTCAAGTGCGAAGTAACAGAACAAGTTGATGATGAATCATTATTGAAAGTCGTCGTAAATTATAGTAATGCCGGTTGGGCAGTTCAATACAACCGTCGTAATAAAGATACTATTGAATTCTGCTTCAAATTTATGAGCTGGTACGACTCTGTATATGGAGTGACTGTTTACACACCATACTCTCAGAGACTATGACACGAATCACCATTCATAAACTGCCTTCAGCTCTTGGCGATGTTGGTATCATCGCACGCTTGAAGCCATTGCACAACGCACATGCCGTTCTGCTTGAATTATTGTGCAGGCAGGCAAAGCACGTGTACATTGGCTTGGGAAGCTGCAACCGCTACAATGCGCAAAATCCTTTTACTGCAAAAGAATCAGCAGACATGGTAAATCTCGTGCTGAAACCAAAACATGCTAATTATTCATTTATAGAAGTTCCTGACTTTGACAACGGGCACGTCTGGCGGGAACAGGTGAAAAAGTTATTTGGAAAACTGGATTGCTTTATTACAGGCAACGACTATGTTGAACAACTGCTAAAAAAGGACTATAATATTTTTCACCCGCACACAATCCTGCCTCCTGAAAATAGAATTGCGCTCAACGCCACAATAGTGCGCACAGCAATTGCATGTGGAAAACCGTGGGAGCGCCTCGTGCCAAAAAAAGTTGCTGAGTACATAAAACAAAACAAACTGGACAAACGGTTTGTGGGAGAGTTTGGTCATCACTACGCAAACATTGCAGCAGCATATGCTATGAAGGGATGTTCTTCTGCGAGTTTCACAGCAGACTTCAGCTCGCCAAGTTTATTGCCTGCCACCTTATAAAACAGCCAGCTCCACAGCCCAGAACGCTTTTCAACAGTTTTGTCGATGTATTTCTGTTTGGCTTCAGCATCTTCAATTTTTTCAGCGGCAAGATAGCTCAGTTCAGGATGTTCGGGCTCGAGTTTTTCAGCTGCTTTGCTAAGCGAGTATTTGTCATTAAACAACCAGCCGAGAAAAAACGCAGCATAAGGAGCTGTTTCTGCAACAGCGCCAAAAACTCGTTCCACCAAAGACTTGCCTTCCATATTTTTTAATTCTTCATTTATTTTTTCATTGCCAGCCCTTGCATTTTTAACTTCTTGTTCAAGAGAGTTATAACGGTCAAGCTGCCGTCTTACTGCAGTGTATTCACGCCTGCATTCATCCTTCTGCATTTGCAGTTCAAGAATTTTTTCTTCAAGTCTGCCGGCAGATTCAGAAAGAGCAAAAGTTTTTTGCTTAACACGTTCTGCTATCTCCTTGGCGTGTTGATACTTTGTCAATGTATCTTTGATGTAGTTGAGAATGCCCATTGTAAGTGTTGTTGATTTATATTATTTTTTTGAGTTCAGCCAACGCAGCGTCAAGTTCCTTCTCAAGACTTGTTAATTCAGCATCTGCAGTACGTATATTGGCAGCATAGTCTGCAAACTTATTTCCCAACTCAGTTATTGCAGGTTCATAGTTTGCACGTTTTAATGCCTCATCGTAAAGCCCGAAGACTCTTGCGGCTTCTGCATTTACGCCGGCGCATTTTTGACCAATGCTTAAGTTGTGAACTGACAGTTTTGCGTATTGCTCGTTAACTCCTCTGATAATATCAGCAAGTGTGTATGGTTGCGCGGCCGCGGCTGGTGTTGCGAGTGAAGCAGGTATTTTTCTTTGTTTAGCCATTTTTGAGATAACCTCCACTGTTTTAATGAAAAAAAAGAATTGTGTTTATAAACATTATGTTTATTGACCACTAATAAATGACAACTATTTTGAAATAATGAAGCGAAACATTCAAATAAACAGTAACACCACTTTATAAATTATGCGCGCTATATGGGTTGTCGTTATTGTCATCCTCAGTTTTTCAACAGCAGGCTTTGAAATACAAACAATCGACAATGCAGACCAGGAATTCTCAGTATACGGCTACACCATTGCCGCAACACAAAACCAAAAATTAATAATTGCAGACATTTCACCGCAAGGACAAAAAACAACCAGCATACTGGCTCTGCACCCAAGCATCTGGGGAACAGAAGTGGCATACGAAGCACCTGAAAACTTCATCAACCTGTACTATCTAAAAACAAACGAAGATTTTGACACACGAGCATCAGGGCGCAACCCATCATACGCACGAGACATCACGGCATTTCACACAAAAGAAACAGACGTCAACATCGACCTAAACAACGACGGCGACACAAACGACTCAGTAATAAGATACTTGGAAGTCAGCACAAAAAAAGTCATCAACACACAAGCAGCAGGAGAAAACGCCACAAGAGTAGATGACTTCATCGTCTTCCAAACACCAGAAGAACAACTCAACACAGACATGAACCAAGACGGAGACGTGACAGACGTCATCATCCGCACATACAGCATAGCAACCAACCAAATAATCAGCCAATACATCCCGGGCAGCCCGCCAATCAGCTCATCACGCACAAAAGCAGCAGCATTCATCACAGAAGAAGTCTCTGCCCGCACAGACCTTAATAATGACGGTGACACAGAAGACGCCATAATCCAATACTACAGCCCCTCACAAGGAACAGCGCACAGCATCAGCTTCACAGGAACAACACCATCAGTAACCGATGACATTGTCGCGTACAGCGACCAAGGCAAACTAAACTTTTTCAACACGCAAACAAAAAGACTCGTTAAAACAGACATTGCAGGAAAAGCGCCGCAGATTTCAAAAAACGCAGTAATATACAACACAGGCGCAAGCATTTCATACTTTTTCTCAGACGACACAGATGCAGACGGGATAACATTCTATGAAGACAATTGCGCTGAAAAACCCAACAGCAACCAGACAGACACTGATAATGACGGGTATGGAAACGAATGCGATAATGACGATGATGGAGATGGAATAACAGACGAACTTGACAACTGCCCAGTTGTTGCCAATAGCGACCAAAAAGATAAAGACAACGACAAAATCGGAGACTCATGTGATTCTGAAATTTTATCAAGCAATGAAACAAACCAAACAACACAAAACATCACACAACAAACAGACACCACTCAGCCTGAAACAACCGAGACAGTGCAAGTGCAAGAACCACCAATAACCGCACAAATTATAGAAGTTGAGCCAACACCAATCAGCGGAACATACTACGATACAGACAAACACATAAGCAAAACAATTTACGCAATCACAAGCATCACACTCGCCGCAGCAGCCATCGTGATTGCACTCTGGCTCCCAGGACACATGAGAAGACGAAGAAAAAGTTTCGGGTTTTGAATAAAAAAATAATGAAAGACATAAGTAATAAATACGAATGTTATGTCTTTCAAACTTTAGTTGAGGTAAATTGATGTGCAAAACTATGGTCCTCAACTAAAATTCAGTAACATTTAAATACGACACGCAAATTGGAGGTTATATGGAAGCAAGACCATTAGACGCATTAAACAGAGCACGAGACAAAAAAGTTATTGTCGAGCTGAAAAACGGCAAACAATACCTCGGAACACTACGCGCATTCGACATTCACATCAACGTCACCCTCGAAGACACAGAAGAAAGAGCCGAAGGACAAGTCACGCGCAAACTTGGAGTGGCATTCATACGCGGCGACACAATAATCATGATTTCTCCGGCACAATAAAATGGGCACCAAAGGCTTAGGCGGAACAGGATCTCAAGGCAAACGAAGCAGAGGAAAAACTCACATAATCTGCAGACGCTGCGGAAAACACACCTACCACGCAAGCCATTCTGAATGCGCCTCATGCGGTTACGGCAAAAGCGCAAAGCGAAGAAGCTACAACTGGCAGAACAGGCATGGGGATTACTAAAAAATAACTATAAGAGCACCAAATGAATATAGTGCGTGAAGATAAAGAAATAGACAGTATAGTCCTGAAAATAACAGAACACGAAAGTATACTGCCAAACGAAACACTCAGAGACGAAGTAATTGTCAGAATAAAACTGTACGCGAAAAGTGAGAACGTCTTTACTGCAAATAGAAAACTGGCAATAGTACACTACCTGCCCAGTAATTACCGAAACACACATCACGCACTAAAACTACTAAGCATTAAACCATACTACAGAACATCAAACTACTGCCCTGAAGACATTGACTTCAGAATCCTTGCAAACATCATGAAGGAAGCAGATAAGTTTGAACAAGAAAGAGTTCACGTAACAATCAAAAGAACAGGAAACATAAGAAAAAAACTTTACCAAACAGGACAACCAGAAAAAGAAGAAATACTCAAAGAAGCCAAAGAAAGAAAAATCAGACTACCTGCAGAAATGTTCTACGATTAAAAATTTTCTCGAGTTCGCTCGCTAACGCTCGCTCACACGAGAAAATTAAATCAAATTGAAGTACCTGCTTGGAACTGCTGCTAAAGAAAACCGAAGTTATATATTAGTGTGTAGTTTCTTTAACAAATCCCTGAATGAGCGCAAAGCGCGAATGAGTTATTGGTAAGACTTATAAGAGAAGTTTATTTACCCTACACTATGCGGCCGTGCCAGAGTGGCCAAATGGGCTTGGCTTAGGACCAAGTGGGTTAGTCCCTTCGCAGGTTCGAATCCTGTC
>JACQIC010000071.1 GCA_016198725.1 Candidatus Aenigmatarchaeota archaeon
AAAATACGGAACCGGCGCAAAAATAGACGCACCAAAAGAATTCTTAGGAAGAAAAGTCTACGTCCTAATCAGAAAAGAGTGAGTTTCCGCGCAAAGCCTGTTTCGTTAGCAAAATATTTATACTAATTTATTTTTAGTGCGTTAAAAAGGTGATGTAAATGAATTCAGAATCAAACAAAACTTCTTTAATATTCTTATCGATAATCGTGTTGTTATCACTTGTCTGGTCTGTAATAGACGGCAACAAAGACAGCATAGTTGGCAATCTTCTCGCATTTGAAGGCGGACAATTTAACCTGAAAGTATCAACGACCGGCAGAGGATACGTCTCATCAAGCCCTTCAGGAATCGAGTGCGGCTACGCCTGCTCTGAAAGCTATTCTCCCGGAACAGTCATGACGCTCACTGCAAAATCATTAGGGGACACTTTTACAGAATGGGGAGGCGATTGTTCAGGAACACAACCAACATGCACTCTTGAACTAAGTTCAGACAAAACAGTAACTGCAAAATTTGGAACAAAAGAAGCCGAGCCAGCACCAGTCAGGCAGATAGAAACTCCACAACCAAGACCAATCGTCCCGCAACCAATCGTTGAAGACGAAAAACACTGCTGTATCGATTTAAGATACAATAAAGAATACGCTCTTTTAACCAGCTGCCCAACAGGATTTATAGATAAAGGAATACAAAAAGACTGCAATGAGCTGGCAGTCAGATTAAGCCAGAAAACACAACCAACACCTCAACCTGCTCCAATGCCTCCCACGCAGCCGCCAGTTGCCACTAAAAACAAGTACAGACTAACTGTAGAAAAACCTGCCTTCGGACAAATCAGAAGCAGTGACGCAAGAATAAACTGTCCTGATAAATGCAATGCAGAATACGAACAGGATCAAGAAGTAATTTTACTAACAAAATTTAAAATGAATGAAAATAAAGCTGTCAGCATTTCTTTAAATCAGAAAACAGCACAGCCCCCTCAACTAACATGCAACCCTCCTGAAAGCAATCCCCCCGAACAACTGCCAGTGCAGCCGCCAAAACAAACAGTTAAAGAGTTCAAAAATCTCATCATAAACCCAAACTCAGGAAAAGTCGTTAGCACTGACGGCAAACTAATCTGTCCACCAACATGCAAAATTGAATATCAAAAAGATTCATTGGTTGACCTAATCGCAACTCCCGGCGACAAATTTGAAGGATGGGGCGGAGACTTGACTGGCACAAAATGTTTCCCATCAAAAGACAACAAGTGTACTATCAAAATGGATGACAACAAGTTCGTAATTGCAGCTTTTGCCGCTGAAGAAGAATTAAGTGAAAATCCATCAGCAACAGGAGTATGGAGGCCATACTCTGAAGCAATATTCTACGACAAAGGCGGAAACAATATCATAAAACCAGTAACGAGAAAATTGCAAATCAAGCCAGACGGAACATGGGACTTCGGCTCCACAGGAACCTGGGAAGTAAAACCAATAGAATCTACAGATTGGAAAAAATGGGGAGTTGCATCTTACGGTCCAACAAAAAAGATAGTACTAAACGGGTGGAATAACGGAATTGGCGACGGGCCAATAGAAGCATCAAATGGAATAACAGACTTTATCTGGGTAATCTACAAGACCACAACACCAACACTCGGACCAGCAACAGTACAAATAAAATTCGGCAGATAATACCAAAGTGTATTAATAATAAAAAAAATCCCCGCTCCCTGATTTGAACAGGGAACCTTTCGGGCTCAACGTGCTGTCCCACTTTCATTCCTTGGCATTGTGCCGCGTCTGTGGGTGACTGCTCTACAGCCGAATGCTCTGCCGTTGAGCTAAGCGGGGTTGTCGTTATAGTAAATCTCATTAATTGTAGTTTGTAGTTTATTAAGTTTTGTGAGTTTTCAGCAATAAAATTTAAATATACTTGTTAAAACTTTCTTTCTGTGACTTTTATGTGGGAAAACTGCGATGATTGGGAATACCATTTGAAAATACCTCAAGGAAAATTATGCGTGTACTTGTGTTCAAGCGGCAATGACGTAATATACCTGAAAACAGGAGGTCTGGTTCAATGTTATTTGCAGTACGACCTGAAAACTGACATGGTTGCAGGAAACGTGAAGGACCGTGTTTTCCACGATTATAAACAGTCAATACTAAACATCAATAACTTGCAGAAAGAAGAGCTTGAAAGACTGAAAAATATTTTTTCGCTGCTAAAACTACTCCACACCAGCAATGTTTGATACTGCCGTTTTTACTGTGCCTGCTTTTGTGGCTACTCTTGCCTGACTGACAGGAAGTGAAAGCCCGCCAATAATGCTAAACTTTGTTGTTATCTTGTAAGTAATCACGCGCTGTTCATTCGGCTCAAGCACGTCAATAATCCATTTAAGAACTGTGCCTTTCTTCTCATTTTTCACAATCTTTTCAGGAGCAAGCGTTCCAACGTCAAATTCCCGCACAAGCTCTGCAATAGGAGGTATCATGTCCATGACTTCAACTTCAGTCAATTCATTATTTGAGCGGTTTTTGATATCAAGCTTGACTTTCAAATCAGTAATTCCATCCTCCTGTGTGCGGACAATACGAAAGCTTTTTCTCAACACAAGAGGACTCCTGAACAAATAATACAAAAACCAGCCCAATGCTGCAAAAAATAACATGCCAATAATCGTACGGTAGTTCCTCACAATGTGAATCTTAATTGACTGGCCAGGAGCAAGACGCACATCCCAAGTCATAAACCCGCTGACTTTTTTCCCTTCAGACGAATACCTGCTGAACAAACTCTGAAAAATATTTGATGGAAATGCAAACACGTCAACTGCTTCAGTATTGCCATTATTCACCAGAGTAATGCCATACTCGCGAATAAACCAAAACTTTTGTTCTTCCACACTGGTTTCAATACCCCCATACTTCACGACTTCATACTCTATCGCAGGAAGATCATACTGGAATGTTTTGTCGAGTTCAGACTTGATTATAGAAATACGAAGCATGTCCTTTCTCGGCTCGGTTCTTGAGTCAAGAGCGAGAGTGAACTCCAAACCTTTCTTTTCCAAAGGGTCAAGTGAAATAACAAAATCCTTATTTAAAAAATCACTGCGAATCTTAATGTTGACATCGCTTAAATTCCTCCTGTTCAAATTCATCACGTCAAGCGCGATTTTTACCTCACTTCGCGGATCAATCTTGCGAGGCATTGATGCATTGCCCTTGAAAGCAGGCAGATACGTCTGACCATTATCAATCATTGGAAGCACATCAAGAACAATATCCTGCCTAACATGCTCTCTTGTACCTGCTATTTTAATTGTGAGAGGAATACCATAAGTGCCTGGCGCAACTTTTAATGGGCGAACAAATACTTTTGCAACAAACTCCTTTTTTGGCTCAACACGCAAAGGCCTGTCAGGACGAATATCCCAAATCACATCAGCAGAATACAACTCAAAAAACTTAGTCTCAGCATAATCATGAGAAACTGTAAGCAAAAATACAGCAGTCTCATTCTGCTTTATTACTGCTTCTCCAGGCTCAAGAACCGCTGAAATCTGGGAAAAAACTCCCTGAACTGCCAGCATAAACAGAACAAACAACACAGTTTTTAGCAGCTGCATAGCTGAAAGATTGTCTTACTTGATATTTAAATTTTCCTCATAAAGTACCTGCCTGCAGGTCAACGGTACGAATTTTCTGAATTCGCCGACTTCGTCAGCTCATTCACGAAAATTCAAATGCTTCGAAGCAAAACTCTCCGTAGCATTTGCTCCGTAGCATTTGAAAATCTCGTGTGAGCGTTAGCGAACTCGAGATTTTCTCGTCATCGAATAAACATGTTACCTTGCCGAAAAGATTCTAGCTAAACACATACCATTATACAACTATGCATGACACATGACTGTTCTTTTCCACACGAATGATGTTGTCTGCAAACCCCTCAATCTTCTTTTCATGGCTTACAATAATAACCTGCTTCGCGTGCAATGCATCAAGAACGTCTTTAAGCCGGTCAATCTGTTCTGCACTAAACCCATCAGTTGGCTCATCAAGAATAAGAACATCCTTTGTCCGCATTGACACCATCACATCATTAATCACCTTGTTTAACGCAAGCCGGTACGCAAGCGCGCACGCCGTCTTTTCACCACCGCTGAGATTTTCAATACTTGCCTCGTAGCCGTTTTGCTCAATAACAGGAGAACACGCGTCATCAAGCCTTGCAGTTATTGATTCATCCTCGATAAGCATTCCAAACCATTGAACAAAATACGAGTTAAATTCAGCCCACACTTTTGCAAACACTGCACGCTCCATCATATCCATCAAACTGGTAAAATAACCTGACAACCACTCCTGTTTTTTATCAAGCAATTCTTTTTTCGCGTTTTCACTCTTTTTTTCAGCAATTTCACGCGCAAGCTCTGCCTGTTGAGCAGAAAGAACATCCTGTTTTGCAGCAAGACTGCCAAGCGCAAGCTTATGCCAGTTCAACCTTTCCTGAACTTCCACAAATGAACTCTTTGCAAGCTCATACACTTTATCAACTGATGCTTGCGAAGCAATGTGCTTTTCAATTTCTGCACAGGAATCCTTCAGTTGGACAAGTTGTGCGTTGCACCCCTGCAATTGTTTGTCAACATTCTGCTTTTGCACGCGCTTTTCCTGCAACAATTTCTCATTTAATGCAACTGCCTGCTGTTGCTTCTGAATCTCAAGAAGTTTTTCAAGCTTTATTCTGTTCTCCTGCCTGCGCTGTTCAAGCATGTATTTTTCATTCACGAATTGCGGCAATTTTTTAAAAGATTCATCGAGAGATTTCAAGACAACAGTGTGTTCTCGTATTTTGTCCTCAACCAGTTGCTTGTCAGCGCGCTTCTCCTCCAAAATCCTCGCTTTCTCCAGCAAAGCATGCTGCTGCTTCTGAAACTCAATTATTTCTTCCTCACGCAGTTTATAACAATGAATATTTTCTTCAAACACTTTTTTCTGAGAAGAAAACACAATAATCTTGCTTTTTATTTCATCTGCCAGCGCCTGTTTTTGCGCGACAATATTCTTTTTATGCTCATGAGATACATTCTGCCGGCACAAAGGACATAATTCAAGCGCTGAGACTTTCTGCTGTACAGATAAGTGCTCATCCAGCAAAGCGTTAAGCTTTGCGATTTCCTGCAAAGTGCAATAATATTTTTGTTCAACATCCACAATATTTTTTTTCAACACTTCAAAATCATCAAAAGTACTTGCTTTTTGTGTGGAAAGTTCAGCTTCAATAAGCGCTATCTGACACTGAAGTTTCTGGCAAATTCCTGCTTTGTCATTGACCTCACTCGAGTGCATTAAAATCTGTTCTTTAATAGAGCCAAGTTTCGCTATTTCCTGATTAACGGCACTATACTTTTGCTCAATCACGCCGGATTCAGCGCTTAGCTGCTCAAAATCATCAATACTCTTCGGCAGTGGAACTGCAAGTTCAGACTCAAGAACCGAAATCTGTTCCTGCAATTTTTTATCATCCTTGCAATACTCCTCTGCAATCCTTGCACACATCACCAACGTATTTTTCTGAATGTCCAGCTCATGCCTTTTTTCACGCAATGCAAGCGCAGCAACTTCATGTTTTCTGACTTCCTGCTGTTTTGCATCACACTCATTTTGAACATTCTGAAGCGCTGACTGCGCAGATAAAATGCTTGCCTGCAGTGCGCCAATTTCCTTCTCCTGCGCTTCAAACCTTGCACACTTAACACCCAAGTCGCTTATTTTTCCCTCAATCAGCCGACAGCGCTCGCGAAGCGCACGGGCATACGTTTGTGCATTCTCGCTGATGCGCTTGTACTTGTCAATATCAAACACCTTTCTCAATACGCCAAGCCGACTTTCAGCACCGTCAAAAAGAATCCGTTTCATATCCTCCTGCGGAGTGTAAACAGTATAACGGTAAACCAGCGACTTTGTTTTGTTAATTAGCTCCAAAGGGTATCCGAGAACATCAAGAATCCACGCCTTCAACTCAGTGGCAGTGCCTTCTTTTTTCATTCCATCAAAAATCAAGCATCCTGACTCCTGCTCAATAGTTTCCTGCGTCCGCTTCAACACTCTTCGCACTATATACTCCTTGTCCTGAACAGAAAACGCCAGTTCAACAAGTCCTGTCTGACAACCATATCTCAACAGCACACTCGGGCTCAACGAACCTCTCAAAATGCCAAACAACGCGAACTCAATCGCAAGCAAAATAGTTGACTTGCCGGCGCCGATATCACCAGCAAGAAGAACAATACCATCAGGAAAAACAATCTGCTGCTTTGTATAGCTCCTTATATTTACAAGAGTTAGCCTGACAAATTTCATACAAACAGCGGTTCAAAGGCAGTTTAAAAGATTTCTATTTTACAGCACCATCTTATTAAATTCTTCAAGACCGCCTTCTTCAAAATCATCAGACTCTTCAACCTTCACGTCCCCGTGCATCAGCTGCGCCAGCACCTGCCTTGCAACCTTGTGCGCCGCATGCAACGGTTCAGGAAGCTTGTGCGGAGGAATAATACAGTGCTGAACTACACTTGCAGCATCAGAAATACTCATCAAATGTCCAGGAGAAACAATTACTGATTTAGCGTGCTGCCTTGTCTGCAAAAGCACACCCCTCACCTCGTTATCCACCAGAACGCCACTCCCTTCAATTTTTCCATTCGTCAAAGATTTCGCAACGCCAATGGCCGGCTTTTCAAGCTCAACACCGACATACGTTGCAAGCCCGCATTTGTTCTGGTGGGCAACACCATGACCAGAAACCATCAGCACATCAGGTTCATGCTCGATATCATAATAAGTCTGAATTATTGCAGGACCGTCACGAAATGCGCGAAAACCAGAAATGTAAGGCATCTGAGGCCTGCCAACAGAATGCTTGCGCTCAACAACAGTCAAAGTTTTGAAATCAAGCACAACAGCAGCACACACCATCTGCCCGCCAACAAAAGCAACATCAAAACCCGCAATGTATTTTATTTGTTCAGGAGAACGCCTGCTGGAGAGCACTGCCTGCATTCCAATTTTTTTCTGCAATTCCAAAAGTTCGTGCTCGTCAAACCTCATAACAACCTCAACGCCTTTTGGATAATTAAAAAGAAAGACGTATTTAAAGGTTGTGGGTGTTGTTACTTGATTGTGACGAGATAATGAATTTATAAGAGTTAAATTTATAAAACTCTCTTTTTGCTGAACTGTTTCTCAACAGGCATTTCTCTCAACCTAATATTCTCCTCAAGCTGTTCAAGAACAACATTAGTTTTCATTAAACGCAAGTCAAGAATTTCTTCCGCAAGCTTGAAATCATGTTTTATTCTTGATTCTTTAAGTGCAGTTTTCATGAAATAAAGAAAACCAATCAGCCTTATTAATCTTATGGATTATCACAGTAGCGCATTCTCAATTCCGTGCCTGCAATAGCAGTCAGAATCCCTGATGCATGGCAGAACGTCTTGTACAAGTTTAATCACGTTCTGCACATTCTTTTTCATTGTGGAAAGAATCATGTCAACCGTCACAGGAGCTTCTGACTCGCGCCAGCAGTCATAATCTGTTGTCATCGCAATTGCGGCATAACAAATGCCTGCTTCTCTTGCAAGCACAACCTCAGGAACAGTAGTCATGTTGATAATATCTGCTCGCCAGCTTCTGAACAGGTGGGACTCTGCTTTTGAAGAAAATCTAGGACCTTCTATCGTGATAACAGTCCCTTCACCAACATGAGAAAGCTGCAAACGAGTGGCGGATTCCTGCAACAATTTTCTAAGCTGCTGACAAAATGGTTCTGCCATACTCACGTGGCAAATAACCTGACCATCATAAAAAGACTGCTGACGTTTTGCAGTTCGGTCAATGAACTGGTCAGGAAAAACAATATCTCCAGGATGAAATTCTTCTCTTAATGAACCTACAGCTGTCGGCGCAAGAATGTGAGTTACACCCAATTCCTTCATCGCCCAGATGTTCGCGCGATAGTTCACAAGCGAAGGAGCAATGTTATGGTGCGGCCCGTGTCTTGGAATAACAACGACATCAACACCAGAAATTTTCCCCACAGTCGGCAAGTCAGAAGGAGAGCCAAAAGGAGTGTGCACTTTCTTCTTCTCAGGCGACTGAAGTACATCAATGTTTGTCAAACCAGAACCGCCAATGATGCCGATTTTTACCATATTGTTGACCACTATAATTTCGTTTTCTGCGCTTTATCAGAAATAATTGCAGAATTTCCCGTCTTGTCTTCAAGAATTATTTTAACAGGCTCCTGCCCCCACAATACTCGCTGAATCTTTTTCAGCATGTTCTTTGCCTTTTTTTTTGCACCTTCATCTTCCTCTGATTCTTTCAATGATTCTATTTGCTGCTTAAATCGGGTAAGTATTCCTTCTACATTTGTGACGTATCCTTCAGCATCCGGCCCTGGCTCGATAGAACCAACATGAGGAATCTTCAACAACGCATCAGCAGATTTTACAATTCTGGCATTCAAATCCTCTTTCGTTGCAACTTCAAAAGTCCATTTGCACGGCTCAGAGGGCTTTTCTGCTTCAAGATCAGCTTTGCGGTATTTGCAGGAATCACAAGTCATGCTGAACAGGAAAACCTTACCAAAAAAAGGAATTTCCATCTCTTTCTCTGCAAGCGTCAAAGTTTTTTTGCGGCAGAAGGGACATTCTTGGCCACTAAGAACATCACATCTCCCATATTCAGCATTATCTTTTTCAGTCATAAACACACTATCAAAAAGGGTGTATAAAAATCTTTTCAAATTATAGCAAAGGACACAAATAATTCAGTATTACAATTGTCATTTGCTTATTACGAACGGACAACTCTTGCTCATATTATTTTGTCAGTGAGTATACTTTCGGTTCAGCCGGCAACTGGAATGCAGAGTCTGCCGCAGTGCGAGAGAAGCTTGCCGCAGTCATTTCAGAAATTATTTCGCCAGCAGTTGTTTTAATACTAAGAGGAAGCCCGTCAGACGTATAACAATATTCAGTAATTATGCCGGCGCCAGCAACAGGCTCAAATAATGACTCATAACAAGAAGCCAGCTCTCCTGCAATAACCAATTGTCCAAGAAACTTTGCTTTATCAGGATACTGTTCAAACTGATATTGGGAGCCAGGCGCAGAATATGCAGCAGTTATCTGTTGTGCCGGAAGTTCAAAACACTCCCAAACATTCTGATTTACACAACTGTAACCTTTCTCATCAAGAAAATATATTGCCGACAAAACCTCATTTCCCAGAATATTCATTCTTGTTGTTGTAACAATTTTTGCATATTTTGTTTCCTTGAAATCTCTTGCAACAACACTTATGCTTCCTTGAACCGGCTGAGGGCCTGAAACTTTCAAGCCGTAATCAATAGAATACTCAGCTGCGCGCAACTCAAACAATCTGTTTCTTGGCTGTTCTGGCAGTGATAATTTTTCTGCAGACAGCACTTCTTCCTGAGAAACGTCCTGTATTTCTTCAGCAAGCTTGCGTTCATTTTTAGCACAACTCACAAAAAGCATAATTAAAGCAAACAAAAGAAAAACATTCTTCATTATTACTCTTTAACTTCCTCTTCGGTCCTTAACTCCTGCGTCTGGCGCGAGCGGTGAATTGAAGCGAATGCTGGCGTGGCAACAATATAATCCTCGCCAAATCCCGCAATCTCTCCTTCAATCGCGTCAGTTGTTTTCTTCAGCTTGTTTACTGCGCGCTTTAACTCAACAATATCCTTATCCTTCAACGGCTTGATATTAACAAGCGCAATAGTGTATCCCTCACGCAACGAATCCAAAATAGGCTTGATATCCTCAAAATCCTGAAGAATAAACGGCCGCACAAGCACTTTAGACTTAGCAGCATCTGTTACATCAGAATCAAGTTCAAGATAAGAACCCTCTGATTCCATTTCCTCATATTTTGGAGTCACGAATTTTTCTTTGAGCGATGAGAAAAATCCCATAAATTGTTACCTCCTGTGTACCTATTGCAGAATAGTTGGCAGGGGAGTATTTAAATTTATCGAATTTTTGTAATCATTCAGTTGTTTGAAGTGGGCTGAGGATATTTTGGAGTCCTTGGAGCACGTTTATTTTTCTGAGTCTGAGTGTTTGGATGATGCTTGTGAGTTGTGCTGTGACTGTTGCGCCGCGGTTGCTTCTGCTGCCGTGACTGATGCGGCGTATCATGACGAGGTGGCGTAGTTCTCTTTCACTGATGTTGTTTGTTGGGTCAATTTCTGGGTCGGTGGTGAAGCGGAAGAGGTCTTCAAGGTC
>JACQIC010000072.1 GCA_016198725.1 Candidatus Aenigmatarchaeota archaeon
ATTGTTAGGTCTTCTGAATATAATAGAGGCACAAAAGTATTAATTATTTACTGCCTCCATTATATTTCATAAGTTTATCAAGCTTATGTTCAATAATTTGAAGTCTGTCTATCTTCTGTTCTAAATCATGAAGCTTACTTTTTGTTTCACGAAGCTCAATTCTTGTATAAGACATAAATTCTGTCACTCTTCCCTGAAATACAGAACTGTGAACGACAAATGCAATAAACAAAGAAAAGTGTGTAACTGCAAACCCCAATAGCACATCTTCTACAGTAGGACTGTGTCCTGTGAGCTTCAACCCAATCATATACGTCACGATAACAAACATTACAAGCGCGATAATTTGAAATATTCTTTCAAACAGTTTTAAACTCATTTTAGCACACCTACCAGCCATGCGATAAACAACAGAGACAATACAACTGATCCAGTGACTATTATTATGTGAGTGAAATATGTGTCAAGCAACTGGTCAATTTGCTTTATAATGTTTAGCAGCATACGAGAGTTGAGGTATTAACGCTTTAAATGTCTTGTGCAAAAAAATCTGTAAAATTCACGGATTTTTTGAATGCTTTTACGAAAATTTTTATTGAAGTGATAATTGAAGGTATTTTTAAATGTGAGAGTGTCATTCAACCTCAATCACTTTCCCGTTCTTTGCCACATTCACCACTTTAGAATTTCCTATTTTTTCTTCTATTCCTGCCGCCTCATGAACATGGCCGCAAACAACAAGATCTGGCTTGAATTCGTCAATCGCCCTGCGAACTGCCTGCGAGCCGGGGAAAAAAGAAGTGAACTTTTCCATCACTGAACCTGCAGGGTGGGAATGAGTAATCATGATTTTTTTCCTGCAATGCTTTACTTTTTCAAACGCGTATTTCAACCTTTCAAAAATCTCAGCATCACTTGTTGGCTGGGGGCCAAGTTCTGCACCGCCGCAACCAAAAAAACCAATCTCTCCATTCACCAAATAATACGAGCCATGCAGTCCTTTAACCCCATACACTTCCTCGAGCATCTTGATAGTTGATTCAGTCTCGTGATTGCCAGGAAGCACGAACACCTTCTTGCCAAGCCTGAGAAACCTGCCAATCATGTCTGGCGGAGCACTATTTTCGTTAGAAGGAGGGGAAAAATCACCATTTAAAATAACAAAATCAACATTTTCCTCCTTTGCCTTGGCAGCAAGCTTGTCAAGAGTTGTCTGACTGCCATGAATGTCACTGCACGCAAGAATTTTCAAATTTTTCACGCGAGCACCCCTGCAACATGTCTTGCAGTATGTCTCTTAATCTTTTCATTAGTTTTTGCCAAAAATTCATGATAATCTTCTGCAACAACCTCTCTTGCCTTATTAATAACTTCAACCAGCTTGTGAGCACGCCAGAAATTAAGCCTGTTCACCAACGCAGCATACCTTTCAAAAGTGTTGTTTTTCTGTGAAAAAGCGCGAATAACTGCAAAATCCTGAATAGAATGCACAATACCCTTTGTTGTCTGCAATTTGCCAAAATCAAACATCTTAAAATACCTCAATGCGCGCAAAAGACTTTTCTGATCACTTTTGAAAAAGTTTGAAACGTGAAATGAAACTTTTTGCAAGTCAACAGACGTGAACGCGTTATGCAACTTTTTTACGAATTCAGGCTCAATAAGAGTATCGCCTGAAAACTCAATTACACTATGAACAAAATCATCAGAAGTCTTATGATACCACGAGTCGAGCTTTAATTTTGCTCTTTCAACAATCTCTGAAACAGCTTCTGATTTGCCTGCAATATACCCTTTTCTTTTGTGAGTGAAATAGTCAAGACAATTCGGCTTCTCACCATGAAGCATAAAACCAACACCGAGTGGAGCTAATAACGGCTCTTTTTCCTGCAAATAATTCAAAAAAGCAATTCCATTTGTGTGCGCCTGACGCTCAGGAAAAACACCAACCAAGGAAAAATCAGGAAGCACACTTCCAAGAATAACAAGAGGCTCGTTTAGCTTAAAACCATTTTGTCCAAGCCATTCAAAACTAAACTTACCATGCGTTAAAGGATTCATACTGTAAATGACTGCCCGCAGCCGCAACCTCCTGTTGCCTTTGGATTAACAACCTTGAAACCCGCACCTTGAAAACTGTCAACATAATCAATTTTAGAACCCTCAATCATTGTAAAACTCTGCTGGTCAACATAGATTTTAACCCCTTCAAACTCGAATACTTTGTCTTCTTCGCGCTGTTTGTTTTCAAAATCAAAATCATAAGACAAACCAGAACAGCCTCCGGACACTACCTGCACGCGAACACCATAACCATTTTTTTTATTCTCTGCAATCAACTGCTTCATCTTATTAATCGCCTGAGGTGTGACATTTAACGGACTGCAGCTGTTCACTTTAGAAGCCTCAATAACCTGTTTTATTTCTGAAACCATCTCTGCAAATTCCGCTTCTTCAATGCCATGCCCCATTGCACCCTGCTCAAGAGTTTCATCATACGAAACATTACACCCAACACAATGAAGCCCATGATTCAACATCACGGGAATCGCAGCAGGATACTTCTTAACAATGTCACCCATAGTCATGCTGCGCAACTGATCCTCAATTATTATTGTTTGTTCCATAAACCCTCCTACTTGACAGCATCAAATCTTTTGTTTACGACATCCCAATTAATGTTTTCAAAAAAAGCAGCAAGATAATCTGCTTTCTTTGTTCCATAATCAATCATAAACGCATGCTCCCAGCAGTCAAGAGCAAGCACAATCTCCTGATTGACAGGCAAGCCAACATGATGCTCAAACAGTACATACGTGTGAAGTTGTTTATCAACCTTGTTCAATGTCACAAGAACCCATCCTGGTGTTGAGCCAGCAGACGCTTTAACGTCAGCAACAAACTTGTCCCAGCTTTCAAATGCAGTTTCTGTCGCCTTTTTCAAAGCATCTGAAGGCGCGCTGCTTGCGAGTAGATTTTCGAAATAAAGCTCATGCAAGACCGCGCCATTAAACGCAACAGCCTCCCTGCGCTTCAGCTCACTGAACTCGCCAAAAGAATAATTGCTCGCAGCACGGTCAGCAATCTTAAGCTTTGTCTCAATCTCATTAAGCTTTTTCACATAACCTTCATACAGTCCAAAATGTGCCTTAAGCTGGTTGTCACTAATGCCTTTAAGTTTTCCCAACAAATGCGAAAAATCCTTTGGTTTGTGTTCCATGATGTTCCTCCTTATGCCTTTCCCAATGTTTTGACGCCCTGTTTCCATTCAATTGGGCACAACTCTCCTGTCTGAAGCGCGTCAAGCACCCGAAGAGTTTCTGCAACAGACCTTCCCACGTTGAGGTTTGAAACAACCATCCACTGCAAAACTCCCTGTGGATCAATAATAAAAGTGCCGCGCAACGCCGCTCCACTGTCCTCCAAAAGCACGCCATAATCTCTGGATAAAGTGTGCGAGGTGTCTGCAAGCACAGGATACTTCACTTCAGGCAAATCCTTCTCAAACCATGCCTTATGAGAAAACACAGAGTCAGTGCTTGCAGACAGAATAACTGCTTTTTTAGCCTCAAATTCCTTTGCCGCATTTGCAAACCCTTTTAGTTCTGTAGGGCAGACAAACGTAAAATCCCTCGGATAAAAGAACAAAACAACCCATTTTCCCTTGAAATCAGAAAGTTTTAACTTTTTAAACTGCCCACTAACATATGCTTCGAGCTCAAATTCTGGTGCTTTTTGTCCAACTTGCATTATACTTTCACCCCGGTCTATTGCTTTATTCGCCCCAATCACTAACATCAGTACGAGGCGGCGTGCCTTCCTCATACTCCTCGAGAATCCTGATTATCTCCTTAAGAGGATCCTTTTTTTTCTCCATACTTAACTATGGTGAAATGCAAAGGGTTTAAATACCTTGTGCTCACTTTGCACTCGTATGGTGGAGAAAGAATACAACGAACTGGCAAAAAAGTACAAACTACCAAGCTATGCTGAAATCAACAGGATATTTCAAATTAGCACAATAGAGCAGACGGAAAATTTAAGCGTAGAAATACGCAGAAAAATAACAGAACAAATAGAGCCAGCACTTGAATTTGTCGAACACTTAATACAGCCAGACCCAAATGTACTCTCAGACATGTACGAGTGCAAATACATAAACTCAGACGAAAAAACCCACCTGTTGTCAATCTACAAAAAACTCATGAAAACACTGCGAGCAAATCTTGAACTTGACCTCGTGGATGATGAAAAAGAAGACTGCCATTTTATAGCAAGCTTTACAAAAGAATGGCAACAGCTCAAACAAGACATACTCCCATTTATTATCAAAATCAAAACAAGCTGGACAGAACCCTCTCAAGCAAAAGAAAGACTGGAATACCTCGGATAAATTTCTCGAGTTCGCCTTTGGCTCACACGAGAAATTTTGTGTCAGTGGGTATTTAAACATAATATTCTACAGTTGTTCATGCTTGAGACAATAGTGTGCGAAGCAGGAATCAGAAGAACATTCGTGGTGAAATCAGTCCCGTACTTCCCTGCATTTCGACACGCGGCGTGCCTGCTCAGCAATCTGATCATTGAAGCAATCATGACTTATGCGCTTGAAGACAAAAAACAAAAAGTTCAGCTCCGACACGAACAGTGGCAAAAGAATTACGAAACACTCCTCAGACGAGAATACTATCTTCTTCACAAAATTCCTGAAAAAATATTACGATCAATCAAAGACGAGTTGAAACCACACTACGCGTACAGTGACGACGATTTTTTAAAGCCAACACCAAGCAACAAGTTATGGACAATTCTGCAATCCGCATACCATTCTGAAAAGATCTGTCGAGAAGACCACACACACTGCAGAAGAATAGCTGACATTTTAAAAAGAATAATCATCAAAAAAAAACTTTCTGACAAATACGGTCTATTAATACCAATCAAACAATACACAGGATACAACACTGGATACAAACAATCAGTTGCGTAAAAAATATAAAGTTTGCGGCTAAAACAATAGTATGAACATCATTCTTCTTGGCGTACAAGGCTCTGGCAAAGGAACGCAAGCAACAATGCTGGCAAAAGAACTCAAACTATGCTGGATATCCCTTGGCGAACTGCTCAGAAAAGAAGCAGAGAAAAAAACAGAGCGCGGAGCACGCACAAAAAAAATACTTGCACAAGGACACCTTGTGCCAACAGAACTCACAATAGAAATCCTTGACGAATTTATAACAAAAAACCACTGCGACACAGGCTACATATTTGACGGGTTCCCAAGAACATTAGACCAAGCAGAAGCGCTCGATGCACTTGTAACAATAGATTACGTAATTGAGTTGAAATTATCAGACGATGACGCAATACGCAGGCTGTCAAATAGATTGCAGTGCAAGAATGGACACATTTATGGAATAAGCATACCCTCGAAGAAAAAAGGAAAATGCGACATTGACGGAGAAAAACTCTTTGTACGCGAAGATGACAAACCAGAAGCGATAAAGGAACGACTGAAGATTTACCATGAAGAAACAGAGCCACTGCTCGAATACTACGAACAAAGAAAAATAGTGCACACGATTGATTCATCAAAGAAACCAAAAGAAGTGTTCAAGAAGATGATTGAAGTGTTTAATATCTTAAATTAAGTCCTTTTGCGCTGCAACAATATGAGTCGAGTTTTTTTATGTAATCAGTGCATTGCGCGTTTGGGTATGTTTCTTTGAATGTTCTAAGTATGTTTGTGCTTACTTCTATTTTTCCTTGCCCGCAGCTTGTTAGTGCTGAGGGTATTTGGCCTGGTACCCGATTATATGTTCTGTATGGAACTGCTTGTGAGTATGCTTCTTCTTCACTTGCCACAGTTATTCCTTCTGGTGTAACTGGCACTCCTTTTGCAGGCCTGTTTTCAAGATAAGGGTATTCTGTTTCTTTTAACGCTCCACCGTACACTTGTCCTGTTGTTTGCGTTTCTGATAAAATGAGTATAATTCCTAAAACAGCGGTTATCGCAACAAGTCCGAAAGTAAGTAGTTCTGATTTTACCATTTGGTTCATCTCTTTAAAGAAAAAAGTTTAAAAAATAAAAAAATGCTACGTTTTATCGTAGGTTCAGACTTGGTACTGCACAGCAATATGAATCAAGTGTTGCTATGTAGTCGCTGCATTGTGCGTCAGGATAAGTTCTGAGGAAGTTATCACGGAAGTTTCCGCTTACTTCAAATCTTCCTTCGCCGCACGTTGTTTGGCCTGAAGGTATCTTGTCAGGAACTCTACTGAATGTTCTGTAAGGAACTCCTTCAGCATATGCTGTTTCTTCATCTGCTACTTCTATTCCTTCCGGAGTCACTGGAACGCCTTTTACTGGTCTGTTCACAAGGTACGGGTATTCAGTGTCCTTTAGTGAACCTCCATATAATTTATCGCCAGGTAATACTATCTGTCCAGTCTTTTTTGCACCGGAGAACAACAGAATTAGTCCGACGATGGCGATGACTGCGACAATGCCGAGTATTGCCAAAGCAACTCCTTTTCCACTTTCTTCCGCCATTTGTTTTTCACCTCTTTGAAGTTTTTTGGTTATTATGTGTGTTACTTTACCGATTAACATTCGTACTATTTAAATTTTTCTTTTCTCTAGTATGGTAATAACGTATTTTTTAAATTTGTCAAGGTAGTGCGCCGGAAATGTGGCTCCTGCCGCCTGTTTGTGTCCTCCTGCATTTGAATCCAAAAAGTTCCTGCAGGCTTCCTCGCACAAGTCATTAACTGCTACTTTTTTGTCTTGCCTACGGGCGCTCACGTGTGCTCTTCCGTTCGAGACGCTGACGACCATGACTGTTTTGTCAGGATAGTTGAGTGATGCGAGTGTGCATAACGGGCTTTTTATGTTAAGCCGCGGATTGATATGGTAATAAACAAGTTCTGCATCGTCGTAAAATTCCGCGTCATTGTTCAGCGCGTTGAGGAATTTTTTTATTTCTGCAGAAACTTCTTTTTCAAAACGTACAAGTTCTGATGCGAATATATCTCGAGGAGATTCTGCCTTTGCAAGCGTGTCAAAGCAAAGGTCAACATTTTTGGAGTCGTAAACTTCTGCACTGCTTATTATTTTTGAAATCATTCCTATACGGGTGTCAAACCAGTCGCTGCTTTTTGTTGAATTGCGTGTTGAGAAGTGGTACCTTTTGAATACTGCGTGCAGAAAATCCTGCCATTGTTCTCCAGTCATGTCTGAAATGACTCCAACTGCCGCAACCCAGTCTTTTTCTGAGATGTTTACTTGGCGCATACACAGGTCATACACGAGTTTTGATGAACAATATCTCGCCGGGTCGATTCCTTCTGTCAGAAGTTGCGGCTTGAGAATGAGAATGTTTTTGTTGTCTGCATCTGCATTCATATCAGTGTAAAGCTTGTGGTGGTCAATGACTATTATGCGCGCGAATTCTGCTGCTTTTTTTAGTTGTTCAGGGTGTTCGTCTAATGAGATGTCTGTTGTGAAGAGCACGTTTACTTTTTTTGTTTTCAGGAATGCAATTGTTTCGTCAGGCAGAAATCTTTCGCTTCCTGGCGCAGTATGCAGCTGTGGCGGCGTTCCTCTTTGCTTTTTAATGGCTAATGCGAGGAGCACTGCAGAACATGTTCCATCAGGGTCAGCGTCATGAAATATTGCAATAGTATCTTCTTGTTTAAGTGATGAGAACAGTTTGTCAAATTGCGTCCACAGCTGGATGTTTATTTTTTTCATAGGATAGTTGAAGATTTTAAATAAAAGAATTTTCCGAATGTAGCCAGTCAATAACCGGCCGGATTCGGAAAATTAATTCATGAAATCACCGCTCTCTGATTTCACGTGTTGTTTGATACGATTGCGGTGTGTACACACTGCTTGATTGTGACATGACAAAAAAACGGCAATGGACAAGGCATTTAGCGTGTGGTGCTCAGCCTTGGCCTAATTTAGCATCTCAGGAGTTGCACCTGCATCGACTGAGATACGCCGTCATAGGTTGTGTGTCATCAAACAGTCTGGGGCAAAAGAATTATATATGATTAACGTACTTCTTATCATACGCATACGTTAAATACGTATGATGAGGTGATGTATGCTGACGCGCAAACTCGTTAAGGCTGGACCAAGTTCTCACACTATTGCCTTGCCAAAAGAATGGATTGAGAAAAACAAGCTGAAAAAAGGGGATGTGGTGTATATTTCTCCTGTTAATGATGATGAACTGCGCGTTGAGGCAAAGCTGGGGGACCAGAAGAATAAAGTGGAGCGCGAAACAACTATTGATATTTCGCAGAAAAGCATGGATTCTGTGCAAAGATTGCTTACGTCAGCATACCTTAACAATTTTAGCACAATTGTTGTTTCTGGCGAAGATGTTGATAAAAAAATGACAGAGATTCGTCAGGTTGTTGGTGATTTTGTAGCGCTTGAAATTACTGACCAAAGTTCTAAGCGAGTGGTGATTAAGGACTTGCTGAACCCAAGTGAAGTATCTGTTGACAAAACTTTGCGGCGAATGGATATGATAGTGCGCTCAATGTTTGATGATTTGTTATCCAAACCAAAACAAGAGCTTCATTTTCAAGACAAGGATGTAAACCGGCTGTATTTTCTCATGCTGCGCGCTTTGAAAAGCGCATTGCGCTCAGAAGATGTCGCAAAACAACTGCAGATTAATGCCGTCAGCGTGCTTTCAGTCTGGCAGACCTCCACTTGCATTGAAAACCTTTCAGACGCATTAACTAGAATCGCAATGCTGATGAGATCATTAAAGACCCGCGACAAGGCGCTTGAGCAGGTTGTCAGAAATGTTGGCAATTTGTTTGCTGACGTGATGGGTGCATATTATCAGAGCGACGCGATGAAAGCTGATATTTTTGCCAAGAAAAGACTTGAGCTAGAGGCGCAGTTGAATGGTGTTGACGGCTCAAGAGAAGTGGGTGAAATCATTCAGGAGACTCGCACAATGATAACTCTTGTTTGCACTGTTGCAAAAATAGTTATTGACAAAGACTAAAGAGAACTTTGAAAAAGTTGGCTTCGCCTCCTTTTTTTCAAAGTTCTCTAAAAAAAAAGAGCGGTTACAGAAAAAGTTATTTTCCGACGACAACAGAAACGACAAAACTTGTCTATATTTTCTATAATTAATTCATCGTACTGCAGCGTTTATCTCCATCTATTGTTACTGCTGCTCTGCCGTCTGCGCAAAGTGCGTATTCAAGAGAGTTTATGTTTTTTTGCTCATTGGCATATAAACCAGTGACGTCTCCCCGCTCAAATTCATTGCGCGCATAAGCTTGCACAGGCTCAGTAAGTGTATATGTTCTGCTTCGCGCAGACTCTGTTTCTTCTGTGCACGTGTTAAGTTGTTCAGTTGTTTTCGGAACAGCGCCCACTGTTGTAAGCGCGTCTTTGCTTGATTGCGCAAAGCTTGACGCCAGTCTTTTGCACTCTTCAAAATTCAGCACAACTTGTGCAGTTATTGAGAATCCAGTTCCTTGACAGATTCCCTGCGGGCTTTGTTCGCGCGCAAGGCATTGCTGCAGGCATTTACCGCTGTTTTGGTTTATGCAGTATTCTTGTACGAGCCATGGACAGCCTTCAAGCATGACAGGGACATTTTTTCGTCTGCTCCGCCAAGCCACTAAGTCATTAATGTCTTTTGGAAAATTGCATTCTGACAACTGAACCACTTCACCTGGAGAGAATTTTGCAATTAACGACAGCTTTCCTGCTGCATTAAACGCTGATGAAAAAAGTAGTACAAGTGATAAAACAGCAGTGATTGCTACAACGCCGAGTATTGTATGGCTGATTGCTTCACTTTGCTCTTTTTTCGCCATTTTTGTTACGGTGTACGTTTGTATTTATAATTATTATTGTTTACCACGCAAGCATGCCGTGCGCTTTTTTGAAATTTTTGTAATGCTGCCATGCATGCATTTTTGCGCTTCCTGAAGCTGCTTTTTTTTCATCATCACTTGGACCTGATAGTATTGGTTTTTGCGATTTTGGAATAAATGGCAGGGCCAATTCTTTGAATCCTTTTCCTATATCAATGAATGGCGCCCAGACGCTTGGCTGTTCTGGCTTTTTTTCTTCTTTCGGTTCAAGCTTTTCTTTTTCTTCCTTGAGATATTTTTGAAGGTCTCCGCCAAGCGCGTCCATAGCTGCTCTGAGAGATTCGTCAATTGCCGCAAGCAGTTCAAAATCCTCATCAGCCTTGAGTTGTATGTAATTTTCTATTTGTTTTTGCGTCCACGCATAGCTTCTCCACGTGATTTTTGTTTCACCCACATGTATTGGCGCCCTGTGATACCCTCCTTCTGCCTGGAATGATAGCTGCGGTTTTGTTCTGTACTCAAATGTCATGAGCAGGCAGGTGTAAACATCTTTTGCTTTTGGCCCGGGAAGTTTTTGTGCGAGAAATTCTATTTCAATCATTGACCCTTCAAATGAACTGACAAGTTCTGCCCTGTCTCCAAATCGCGCCGCGCCGGTTAATCTTTGGATGTGTTTTAGGTATGGCTTAATCCACTGAATGTACATTCTGATGACTTCATAATGCTGGCGGAGATACTCTATTTGGTATTTTTTTCTGTTTCTCAACTCGACATTTGTAGCGTCGCGCCAGTTTATGTACGCTTCAAGTTTTCTGATAAGCGCTGTTTTGAGATCGCGATTGTATGCTTTTGGCTCTACATTTTCAGAGATTTCATCCTTTTTTTTGGGGTGAATGTTGAAGAATACTTGCGGCAGACTTGCGAACTGGAGCTGCTGCGCCATGAGAAAAAGGTTTGCCGCAGTGCGTTGTCCCTGCACTACCCCGTCAACCATGTCAACCCACAGACCTTTGAGTGCAACTTCAGCAGATTCTCTTTTTTGCTCATTTTTCTTTTTTTCCTCTTCTGTTTTCGGTTCAGGAAGGTCAAAGATGTCTTTGTACAGCCCTAATCGTTCGTCAAGTATGCGTAATTCTCTTACAAGTGCAAAAAGGTCTTTTGTCATTTTTCCAATAGTCGCGAGATATGCTGAAACTTTGTCCTGTGCAAGGCCGAGACGCTGGGCGGCTCCGCCGTAAAACGTGCTGTGTTCTGATGCGCCAAAAATGTCCGTTATTTTGTGCACGATTGGAAACCCCCAATCATACACTGCGTGGTTGAAACACCAGTAATATACCGGCTCTATTGCTTCATGGAATGATTCGTAAATGATGTGGTAGCGCGAGTCTGGTTTTGGGTATGGCATTGATACAAGCTGGTCCCGCTGGACTTCCATCCAGTCCATATCCGCATCATCTTCGTAATTCGGTTCTGTCCATTTTTCTTTTTTCTTTTCAATCTCTGATTTTTTGGCTTCGAGAAGTTCATCAAATTTTTCTGGTTTAATCAGAGTCCCTTCCTTGTCCAAGTATTTGTGTTCTTTTCCTTTTTGCACAAACCCGTACTTGACAAGACGTTTTGCTCCTCGTCTGATGTATTCATCTATATAGGTTGTCATGCTCTTTTTTGTTTTATTATTAATGCGCTTTGCTATTATTTAATACTTACCCCGCCGACTGGAAGCGCCGCAACAATAGCGTCAATATCTTCAGTTCCTAATTTTTTTGCGATTTTTTTTGCAGCAGAACTTGACTTTTCGTCTCCCTGCAAAACTGTCACGTATTTTCCACACTGGTTTTTCACAGCATCAGCAGGACCGCCCATGACTCTGCCATCTTGCAAAACACCAACAGCCGCAGTCATTGGCGTTCGCACATAGTTTCTTTTGCCGTAAATCATAAACGCACCGCGCGGCATGTACTCTCCAGACATTGCTTTTTTTGACACTTGTTCTGGAAGTATCCAGTAAACGTCTGCAACTATTCCTGACTTCCACGCACGGCTGTATGCTGCGGTTGCCTGCGCAGTTTCCTGCAAGGTTGCCTCTCCTGGCTTTTTCCCTTCTGTTTTTATCACAAAAAAAGGGCTTCCTGGAGCTTCAGTATGAAAAACAAAGTCATTCTTGTCAGTGTGCTTTTTAACAATAACCTCATTACTAATGGCATCCCTCCCACCAATACAAAGAAATCCTTCACTTGATATAAACCAGTGGAATTTTTCATACCACTCTTTTTTTCGCACGACCTTTGCTTGCTTTTTTTTCTCTTCAAGAGCCGCAAGCTCTTTTTTTTGCTCCACCTGTACAAGTTCGTCACGAAACCTTCTCAAAGTTTCATCAATTCCGGCAAGCTTGCGCTTTGCCTTCTTTGCCAGCTCAAAATAACACGCGGCATTCTCCTCAACTGTCTTTCTGATGTCTATTGCGACAAGAACCATTAAAACAATATTCCAACAAAGGTTTAAATAAGTTTGTGCTCATTTAATTTGTATCTTGCAATTATCCAACACTGAGACTGTATCGCCGGCTTCATAGCGTGCGAGCTTCTGTAAGTATTCATCGTAATTTATGCCAAGTTGTTTTTCTAGGCTAACAGCAGATGTGGGAAGAGAATCAAGCGGTTTAATTCTCGCAACTACGTTGTAACTCTCTTCACCAAAAGCGTGCTTAATGAAATTTGGTTCATTTCCAAAGTAATATCCTTCATACACCTGTTGTAACAATGCAGATATGTCTTTCCCTAGTTTTTGTGCGGCATTTTTGAGTAAGATATCAAAAAATAGAACTGCTTCATGGTACGCAATTTTTCCGTCAGAATAATTTTGACCTGTTCGCCCCGTATGAAAACCAAGTATTTCTACGTTAATCATTTCTGTAATAGCTTCGTTAAACCCTTTGAATGAATCGTTGTGAAAGAAGCCATAATGAGGTACGTCTACAATGAGCACGGTATAATTTCTTGATGCTTTCCGCGTAATCTTAATTTCTTTATGCGCACAACTATGAACAAGCTCATGGTTCAAGTCATTGATGGTATATGTGTCACACAAAATAATCTCATTTGAGTGTGCAATATGACTGCCTGCCCAGCCTTCCGGTTTTCTAAAGCCTTCCTGTTTTCTAAAGAATTCTGCAAGTTTGATAAACTCATTCTGATAGTATATTTTGATTTTTTTCTTCAACGGTATTCTTCTTTGTGGAGAAAGAGCTAACCGTTCTTTGGCCCAGCTGATGTGCGATTCGACTAGTGAGTCAAAGCCATCAATTTGTGAACCATCACAGAATACTGGCAATTGCGGAAGAGCCGTCAACATATATTGACGTAATGCACTATCTTCTTCTGTTGTTAATCGTGCACCTGACACTACATAAGGAGGAAACTTTCTAATTTTGGTCAGTTCACATCTGGACATCGTTCACCTACGTTATTAAGTACGTGTTTTACGGCATATAAATGTGTGGCAAAAAAATAAAAATCAAGACTCCGTCAACTGACACACGTTATTCCTGCTTTTTCTAACGCACGTCTATACACATCATATTCTGGGTTTCTGCCTGTCCAGCAGAAGTCGCATGGGAACTCGCATGGTTTGACTTCTTTGATTGATGCGTCTACTTTGCTTCTGTACGAGTTGCGGATGCGGTAATATCCTCGCGCATCGTCATACTTCAGGTATCTACTTGCCACGCGTGCAGAATAGATGCGCGGTCCATTTCGCATGATGAATCTGCTGATGATTGTTCTGTCATCTTTTTCTTGCATGATTGTTCCGACAATACCCTCAATGGTAATGTTTTTGCCAATGAATCTGCTTATTTTTTTCATGTTTCACCTCACACTGAAAATAGTATAATCTGCACTTTTAAAGAACTTTATGAATAGATTTACGTAAAATATATAAAATATAGCCTATTTTTAGTATAATTATCAAAAAATTGTTAATAATATGAACAAAATTAAGCCTATCGACAAGAACATACTGAGATTGATGCAGGATGAAAACCTGTGCGTGCCGAGAATTACAAAAATAGCGCACCGTTTGCGCGTGCCCACATCAAGCGTTCAGTCGCGGATAAACAAACTTCAAGCAGCAGGCGTAATCAAGGGGTTTACAGTTTTGGTTGATCCTGAAAAGCTTGATAAAAGCTATGTTGCCTTTGTTTTTGGTCAGGCAAAGTTGGGAAAAGAAGTTGATTTGGACAAGCCTGCAGAATTGTTGGCAAAAATTCCTGAAGTGCAGGAGGTTTATTTCATCACAGGAGAGTATGATTACTTGGTAAAAGTGCGAGTAAAAGACCAGCAGGAATATTATGGAGTTATCCAGAAAATAGCGCGATGCTTTGACGTCAGGGGAAAAGGTCTTGTCGCGCCGAAATGCTTCAAAGACACTCAAAAAATCGTGATTGACTAATTATTTTATTCGAACACTTCCCCCCATAAAAAGAAGTTGGCAAGATCTGTTATTTTTACTTTCACTTTTTGCCCGAGCTTAAAATTCCCTTGTACTACAACTGTTTTATAGGCATAATTCCGGCCGACCCATGTTTCATTTTTTCCTTGCTCATCAATAACGATTTCACCTTCCCATTTTTTCCACGTTTGGTTGCGCGCAAATCCTACATGTTCGCAGATGTTTGTCATTATTCTGCTTCTTTCTTTTCTTTCGTTTCCTTCTATTTGGTTTTCCATTTTTGCAGCAATTGTTCCTGAGCGCGGCGCAAACCTTGATATGTTTACTATATCAAACTGCAATTTTTTTATCAAGTCAAGTGACTGGACAAACTGGTCTCTTGTTTCGCCTGGAAAGCCAACAATGATATCTGTTGATAAGGTCATGTCAGGATATGCTGCACGAATTTCACGCACGATATCTTCAAATTGTTCTAATGTATAATCTCGTTTCATTGCTTTGAGAATTTCATTGTTGCCAGACTGTACTGGCATGTGCAGGAAGCGGAACATTTTAGGATTTTTGTATGCTTCAATTAATTCATTGACGAATTTTGGAAAGTGTTTTGGGTTTGCCATTCCAAGCCTGATTTTGAAATCTCCTTCAACTTCGCACATTCTTTTTAACAGAAATGGAAGGTTTGTACCAATGTCCTGTCCATAACAGCTCGTGTCTTGTCCAGTCAGCCAGACTTCCTTGCAGCCGTCTGCAACGCAGTTCTTGACTTCGTCAACAAGCGCTTCAACAGGGTATGACTTGTGCCATCCTTTGATTAGTTTTGTTGAGCAGAAAGTGCATGACGAGTCACAACCATTGCTGATTGGCACAATTCCAACAACAGGGTTTCTTCTGATTTTTGGAAAGCTAAGCTTTACCTGCTGCTGCGGTGCAAGTTCTGCCACAGGATTGTTGTTGAGTGTTTCTTCCACAACAGGCACAATATCGTGAATGTTGTGTGTCGACAGCAAAGATGCTTCCGGATCTATTGCTTTTATTCCTGCAATTATATCACGCGACACGCATCCTGCAATTACGAGTTTTTTATGCGGAAATTCTTCTTTTGTTTTTCTTATCTGCTTCAGGACTTTTGAGATGCCTTTTACTGTGCAGATGTTCATCACAATTATTTCTGCATCATCCTTGCCGTCAATTACTTGAAATTTTGACTTGTGCAACAAACCTTTCATTACCTCCCCCTCACCATGGTTTGCGCTGCACCCAAATGACTCGACAAATACCTTTTCCATATAATTAAGAAATAAGCAATGCTTTTAAAGGGTGCCCTTCTGCATCACAGAAAATGAACTATGCCAAGATACTAAAACCTATAGAGAACTTTGAATAACTATGAAATTTGTCAAAGTTCTCAATAGAACCGCTTTGAATCCGCACAAAAACAAAGGGTTATTCAAAGCTCTCTATATTTAGAACATATTCTTCCAATAGTAATAAACAGAAGATGGCAACAGATTATTGAAAAACATGCAAAAATATAACTTCAGCTACGACAAAGAACAAGACGATTTGTTTCTATACAATCCACGATCTAAATCTAAGGGATCGGTTGAAATGGGAAAACTCATTTTAGATTTTGATAGTAAAAAAAATCTTGTTGGAATCCAACTTATGAATGCAGTGCAACTCTTGGAGAATCTTGCAGGAATAACTAAAGACACAATAAAAAAACTACTTACAGACTTAAAAGAGTGTAAAGTAGACATAAAAACCAAGAATAACTTATTAATTGTCAAAATATTTCTGATTGGGCACGATAGTGAGATATCTCCCGTACTCTCAATGCCACTTCTCACAGAAACAAGTCCTGCATTAGCGTATGCGTAGATAAAAAGAAAAACCGAAGTTATATATTTAAGCGCAGTTTTTTATACAAATTCCTGAATGAGCGCAAAGGCGCAAATTCGGAATTTGGGGTTGTGGTCTAGCTTGGTATGATGCCGGTCTTGGGCACCGGAGGTCCCCGGTTCGAATCCGGGCAGCCCCATCATTTGCCGAACTGCGCCAGCTTCGCCGTGCTCGTTTAGAAAAATGCGTTTATGTTGACAAAATCCTTACGCCACCACAATAATTTTCCCTTTTGCCATGTCCATTGAGCAGTGAAACCGGAATGTGCCTTCTTTCAGGGGATTTAATTCTATGGAGAACTTTGAATAACTATCAAATTTGTCAAAGTTCTCAATAGAACCGCTTTGAATCCGCACAATATAACGGGTTATTCAAAGC
>JACQIC010000073.1 GCA_016198725.1 Candidatus Aenigmatarchaeota archaeon
AAGGAGGTGAAATAATGAAAGATAGAAAATTATGTGTTCATAATGGAAAAGTTTGGGAAAAAGCCGAGCTTCACTTGAAGTCTGCTATTCTGAACTTTAATCGTCATAATCTGGCGAAAATTGTTGAACTTGACTTGCTGAAGAAGCAGATCTTTAGTTGAAGTGCTTGTGCTCTTCTATTTTCTTGATGAGGTTAATGATGTGCGTTGGAAGTTCTTCAATGAACTCTCCATGTTCCAATGCGTTTTTAACAAACCCTTTGATGAATTTAATAGGGCTGGTTTCTGCCCGCATAGTTTCTTCAATGAATGGTCTTGCGTCCACACTTATGTCAAAGTCGGGGTTGAGCAGGGCGCCTACGCTTTCTGTGGTGACAAGCATTTTTGAGAACAATACAAGGTCTGGTGAGAAGTATACTTTGTGGTGCACTCCTTCTGCGATGGCATTAAAAAATGCCCTCGTTAAAGTGCCTTCTTTGACTTGTGAGCCATACCACGAAGTGAAAATCGTGTAAAGTTTGGTTTTGTAGCCAGTTATGTCTGAGTCTGGACTTGCTTCTGCCATTTCAAGCGTGTGTTCGATTGCGTCATCGAACTCTTTTTGAACCAAATGACTCAGGATGAGCAAGAGTTTCTTCCTCATGCTCTTTGGAAGTCTTCCGATAATTCCAAAATCAAGAAATCCTAATCTGTTGTTTTTCATCGCCAAGAGATTGCCAGGGTGCGGATCTCCATGGAATGTTCCTTGAACGATGGCTTGCTCGAACATAAGTTTGGCACCTGTTGTTGCGAGCTTTGCGCGGTTTATCTTGTTTTTCTCAAGGCATTTGTCATTGTATATGTTGCATCCTTCGAGGAGTTGCATGGTAAGAACACCTTTTGTGGTGTAGTCCCAATACACTTCAGGAATCACCGCGTTTCTATTTCCTTTGAAGTTCTCCCTGATTTCACTCATGTATTTTGCTTCGTTCCTAAAATCAATCTCCCTGCGCGTCCAATCTGAAAATTCTTGTGCGAGTTTTTTGGGACGATAGGAACGGCATTTTTCCCATTTTTGTTCCATATAATCCGCGACCCAACTGACGACGCTCAAATCCTGTTCAATTCTATCATTCAGGTTGGGCCTTTTGACTTTAACAGCGACAAGTTTTCCGTTCTTGAGCTTTGCCTTGTGTACTTGGGCAATGGATGCAGAGGCGATAGGTTGCTCGCTGAATTCTGAGAAAACCACTGAGATTGGCTGTTCAAGTTCCTGTTCAACAATCTTTTTAACTTCTTCAAATGAGAACGGTGGAACTTTGTCTTGTAATTTACGCAGTTCGTCGCAATACTCTGCCGGGATGAAGTCTGGCCGCAAACTAAGTATTTGTCCGAGCTTGATGAATGTAGGCCCCAATTGTTCGATGACTTTTCTGAAATAGAAAGGAAGAGATTTTTCTTCTGGAGGACAAAAACAGCCGTAAAACCAGCACCGAATCCTGCACTTGAGCGAAACACATTTGCTTAAACTGGACCTGTGCAGGTAATACGCAAAGCCGCCATACGCGAATGCCTCAAGGATTTCAACCAGTCTTTTTTTATCACTCCAATTCATGAAAAACCTCTTTTACAACCAATGAAAAATAGACTGAGTTTTTAAATACTTGTTAGTTTGTTAGCTTAGAAAACTTATGTGCTACACTCCGATTATTGCCATCTCTACTGCATTTATTGAGTTCTTTCTTGCACTCACAATCATCTTTGTCTTTCGCAGGTCGTATTTCAGAAATATGTTTGCGCTCTTCATTTTCTTGCTCGGCGCATACCAAATGACTGAGTTCATGCTCTGCACTTCGCAACAACCAGAGTTTTGGGCGCTTCTTGGATTTCTTGCATACAACTTTTTACCAGCAATTGCTTTGTACGAGACATTGCGCTTTACAGGAAAAAAAGTGAACCCATTGCTGATATATTCTCCACCCACAATCTTTGCGCTCGTAGCACTTACGACACAATTCATCAAGGAAGCAACGTGCAATGAGCCATTTGTTACCGTGCGCCACATTTTTTATCAGACTGGTCAGACTGTCCTGCCTTGGATATATGCAACGTACTATTTTGGTTTCATTATTGCGGCGTGCGTCATTGCATTCCAAGCTTACAAAAAGGAACGAAACAAGATCAGACGCGAAATAAACCTGCTGAAAGTAATTGGTGTTGTGCTAATGTCAGTCCCAACATTTATTCTCGTTGTGCTGTTTCCAATTCTAAGCATCAAATTTCCATCAATCTACTGCCATTTCGCGCTGCTGCTTGCAATCATGACATTCATTGCAGCATATCTTGAAAGCAAACTTCCAATTAAAAAATGACCTTAACTCTTAATCGTTCCATAACCTATCAGCCGCCATCTTTGGCCAACGCTGCGGGAAATTGTCACCCTGCTTCCTGTCTCTGCGCACACAGGCCTTTTTAGAGTGCAAACAACTGTTTTCTTTGCAAGCTCACGCACTATTCCAACAGTCGCTGCAGAATTAACATTAAGCATGAGTATCTCTCCCATTTTAATCGGCTCCACAACAAGCTTGTCTTTCGCCCCAACAACCCTGTCCAAAAGAGTTGGCTCAAGCTTTAAAGAATACCATAATTGAGGAAGCTGTCCGACATGCGAAGCGATAGCTCCAACAAGCTTGTCGCTTTTCACAATGCTTGGATCAAGTTGAGTCATAATCGCCGCAGTACCTCCGGGCGTTATTGCCTGAGCATTCACTCCACCACTCACAAGACTTACAATAGTAGTACGCAACGGTTTCCACACTTTTTGGTTTTTTTCCTCAACTTCATAACCTGGAAGAATCTCTATCTTATCCCCGACAGCAAGAACTCCCTGCTTAAGCGTGCCGCCAATAACCCCGCCATTCATTTCCTTAGGCGCGGCTCCAGGCTTGTTCACGTCAAAACTTCTTGCAACGTAAAAAACAGGCTTGCTTTCAGGATCTCGCTTAGGTCTTTCAAAACCCTCAACAATCTGCTGCAAAAGAACATCAATGTTTATGCCATTAAAAGCGCTGATAGGAATAATTGGCGCATTCTCAAAAGCAGTGCCCTTTAGAAACTGCCTGATTTCCTCATAGTTCTTCTTTGCCTGCTCATCAGAGACCAAGTCAATCTTGTTCTGCAACACAACAAGATTTTTGATTCCCATAATTTGCAGTGCAGTAACGTGCTCATCAGTCTGAGGCTGAGGACATTTTTCATTCGCCGCCACAAGAAGAAGCGCCCCATCCATAATATTAGCCCCGCACAACATGGTAGCCATCAAACTCTCATGGCCAGGAGCATCAACAAGACTTAGTTTCAGAACCTGTTTGCTTGCAGTCTTGCACTTCTGACAGTTACTTGAAATACTGTACGCATCAGCCCCCTCACAAGTTCCGCACTTAAAAATAGTCACATCAGCATACCCTAACCTGATGGTAATCCCGCGCTTAATCTCCTCAGAATGAGTGTCAGTCCACTTGCCAGAAAGAGTCTTGACTAAAGTCGTTTTTCCATGATCAACATGACCGACCATACCAACATTCAATTCAGGCTGTCCAGCAAAAACAGAAGAGTCAAACATACGCTGAACACGTTCATCTTTCAGTTCATCTGATTTATTCCTGCGAGTCATTACACCATGACAAGAACTGCAAGCATTCTTAAATCTTATGGAGCGCCTCGCTTATTAACGCAAGTTTTTCCCTCATTAACTTCTCAGTCCCTGCTTCAACAACAACACGCAATACAGGATCGTTTCTTGAAGGCCTTGCATTAAACCACCATTCATCAAAAGTTAAAGTAATGCCGTCCAGCATATCAACAACTGCCTCGGGAAATGTCTGCCTTAATTTTTTCATCGCCAGTTCCCTGTCAGCAACCTCGAAATTAATCTCTCCAGAGTGTGCATACTTTTTGAAAGGCTTCACAAGTTTGGACAACGGCTTATTTTCTTCAGACAAAAGTTTAAGCATGAGAATCAATGTAATGTCTCCGCTTTCAGCAAACTGATTGTCGCGAAAATAAAAATGCCCACTCAGCTCACCCCCAAAAATAGCATTACGTTTTTTCATAAGCGGCTTAATCAGCGCGTGTCCAACAACAGTGCGTTCTGGTTTTCCACCTGCCAAAGAAATTGCTTCAGGAACAGCATGGGATGTGCGCAAATCATACAACACAGTTGCGCCTTTGTCAGTTTTGAGAAATTCAAGAGCGAGCAGACCAAGAATGGTGTCGCCATACACCGTCTGTCCCTTCTCGTCAACAAACAAAATCCTGTCACAGTCTGCATCATAAGCAGCGCCAATGTCTGCATTGTTTTTTTTAACCGCTTTTTGAAGATCAAACAAATTTTCAGGCTTAAGAGGGTTAGCCTCATGATTAGGAAAACTGCCGTCCTGCTCAAAAAAAAGAGGCAAAAGCCTGCAAGGCAAATGCTTGAAAATTTCAGCACACGCCAGCCCACCCATGCCATTCCCTGCATCAACAACAACAGTTAAAGGTCTGATATTTTTCGCAAACGACAAACAATGCGAGACATACGCCGGAAGTACATCTTCTGTTCTAACAGTTCCCTTTCTCTTTGCCGGCGGGAATTTTCCCTTGTCAAAAATCTTTTTGATATCAAGAAGACCTGTGTCAGCGCCAACTGGAAAAGCGCCGGCGCCGCAAAACTTCACGCCATTATACTCGCGAGTCATGTGCGAAGCAGTAACCATTGCGGCAGGTCCCCGCTTGCTTGCAAAATACAATATTGGCGTAGAACACAAACCAATGTCGATAACATCAACTCCCTGATCAGTGATTCCTGCAACAAATGCTGAATGAAGCGATTCCGAGCTTAACCTACAATCACGACCAACAATAATCTCACTGCTGCCGGCATACAAAGCAAATGCCCTGCCAATCTTATAAACAACCTCTGCATTCAAATCCTCAGGAGCTTTCCCGCGAATGTCATAAGTTCTGAATATCTCCATTTTCTACCTCCAGTCACGTCATTTCATTGCACTGTCACAGATTTTGCAAGATTTCTTGGCTTATCAGGGTCACACCCTCTTAAGATTGCAAGATTGTACGCCAGCAATTGAAGAGGAATGCACAACAACAAAGACAACCCTTCAGAAACATGAGGAATCTGGATAAAATAATCAAACACAGAATTTGGCAGGGAATCAACACCAATAATGCACCCTTTTCTGCTCTTAACCTCCATGGCATTTGACAATATACGCGTCCGCGTATCTGGAGTTACAAGCACAACAGTTGGAATGCTCTCTCTAACCAGCGCAAGCGTGCCATGCTTCAACTCACCGCCAGCAAAACCCTCTGCGTGAATATAACTCACCTCCTTGATTTTCAGCGCACCCTCAACCGCACAAGCACTTGCAAAATCCCTCCCAATAATGAAATAATCAGAATTATTGTAAGTCTTCTCAGCAACCTGCCTGATAACAGCCGCCTGAGTGATAAGCACCTCCTGAATGCTGGCAGCCAACTGATTAAGAATCGTGTGCGCAAGAGAAAAGTTTCCAGCAACAGTGTGCGCCAGCAAATACAACAAGCCAAGCTGGGCAGTAAACGTCTTTGTTGACAACACACAACGCTCAACACCCGCACGCAAATACAGCGTATGATCAGCGAGAAGCGGAAGAGTAGTGCCCTGCACATTTACTAATGCTATAACTACCGCACCTCTGTTTTTGGCAAGTTTCACAGCATCAAGCACATCAGCAGTTTCGCCAGACTGAGAAAGCGCAATCAGCACAGACTTGTCATCAAAAAACTCAACCAACTTGCCAGTCTCAGAACTCAAAAATGGAGTGCAGTTTATTTTCGCAACACTGGCAAAAAAATAGCTCGCGGCAAGACCTGCATGAAAACTCGTCCCGCAACCAGTAAAAAAAACCTTTTGCGATTTTCTAATAATCTCTGCAAGCAATTCAAACCTGTCCTTTGACTGGTCAATCGCGCGCAACAACACCCGCGGCTGTTCCATAATCTCCTTAAGCATATACTGCTGAATTGCAGGATCCTCCTCTTCATCAACATCAACAGCAATAGTTTGGTAAGGAATTTCCACTCTTGACTCTGAATCAAGTGAAAAAAGACTAACATTTGAAGTAATGAAACCATAATGAAAGTCAGGAAGCACAACAACATTTGTAGTGTACTTAGCAAAAGCACTCAAGTCAGAAGCGATAAAAAATTCATTATCACCACGCCCAACCAACAATGGACTGCCCACTTTGGCAAACGCAATCTCATCAAAATCCTCGTGCAAAACAATAACTGCATACGATCCATGAAGATGCTGCAATGTTGTCCGCATAGCATCATGAAATGCATACCCTTTTGAAATATACAACTGAATAAGATTAGGAATAACCTCAGTATCAGTCCCGCTCGAAAACGTAAAACCCTCATGCACAAGCAACTGCCTCAACGCCTCCCAATTATCAATTATGCCATTGTGAAGAACAGCAATCTTGCCATCATTTGACAATTGCGGATGAGCATTCGCAGTTGTAACCGCACCATGCGTCGCCCACCTCGTATGGCCAACAGCAAGATTAGTCCTTGTCAAAGGCATATCAGCATACCCAAAATCACTAATGGCACCAACCTGCTTGAACACAACAAGCTTGTTCACTGCAAGACTTGCAACACCAAAACTATCATAACCACGATACTCCAGCTTTTTCAAACCCTCAAGAACAACAGCAGTGGCATCCCTACTTCCCCTATAACCAATAATGCCGCACATTAGCCAACTTTCTACAGCAGACATATAAAAGACTTATGAATGCAAAATCTCGAGTTCGCTCGCTGATGCTCGTTCACACGAGATTTTTAAATGCTACGGTGGCAATGCTACGAGGGCAAATGCTATGGAGATTTTGCTTCGGAGAATTTAAATTTTCGCGAATGAACCGACGAATCGGTGAATTCAGAAAATTGAAAATGTTAAATATAAGATATGCTACAGTCCTATCATGAAATCATATTTGGCATTGTTTTTAATTTTCGCAGTCGGTGCACTGGCAGACTGTCGTGAACTTCCACTCACTTACGTAATCAACGAGTCAATCACATTATGCTCTGACACTTATGAGGCGCCTGATGGCATAACAATCACTGCAAACAATGTTGTTCTTGATTGTGGAACTGCAGTGATAAAAGGCAACAGAGCAGGAAGAGGAATAATTACGGAAAACAAGCAAGGCATCAGAATACAAAATTGCAATATTGTAACATTTGCGACAGGAATATATTTCAGAAATGTTTCAAGAGCACAAATAACCCAAAACAATCTGGTGAAAAGCGACATAGGAATCATGCTTGAAGACTCATACGAAAACCTGATTGTTGACAATGGCGACAAAAGCCTGCAAATGCCTCTTGTGCTTATAAGAGGAAGGTTCAACACAATATCATTTGAAAACAAAAATGTAGAAGGCGCGCTATGCGACGGAAATGCCTGCAATTCACAAGACGCATTAAATCCCTGCGTTAGCTTTGATGGATATTGCAGCAGCGTCTGCAGCGAACAATCAGATGAAGACTGCAAGCCAAAAACTCCAGAAATCTCTGCACAAATCATGCACGAAGCCAAAAAATACCATGAAGACACAGAAAAAAAATACAATACTGCTGCTGAACAAGTCAGGAAGATGGAAGAAGAAATACGAAAACAAGTCCCTGCATCTGAAAATAAACCAGTCCAGCTCAAAAAAGCAAGAATAGCGCCAATGTTTCTGATGGCCGCAGTAATAATTGGAATTGCGGTGATTGTGGTGATGAATAATAAAACAGAAAACTAGAATTATATAAGAAGACCTAAGTAATTATAGGAAATAACTTTAATTTTCGGATAAATAAAAATCGTGTAAAGTTATTTCCTAATAATCAAATCACTTTCTGTTGGTCACTGAAGTTCCGATTATTAAAGTGATTTGATATAATTGCGTGAAAACTAATCTCCTCTCTGCCAGCATATGTATAAGGTATAGCTTTATAGACGAATCCACGATAGTCCTTCCAACTAACTGGCTTCCCTGTTATTTTAATTCTTTCAACAACGTCTTCTGGAACTTCAGTCCCACCAAATCCCTTTAATTCTGCAAAAATTTGTTCACCAGTTCTATACACTCTAAATTGACCACTATTATGTATCCACTTATCTAACAGATTAGAAGCATCAGGTGAACCAAAAATACATGGCTCTTCACAGATCCAAGACCTTTTTGTACGACCTCCGCGGCGCAAATAATCTTTGTTGGCAATCCATAGCGCAGAATCAATGGTGGCACCTTCACCATACGCCTTTGCAGCTCCTTCTTTCTTTATACTAACAACTCTTACATTGCAAGAAGCCTCAAAACCTGTAATTTCACAACCAGCCTTCAAAGCCTTTTCGATACCTGTTAAAGGTTGATCTTCAGAGAGACGAGTTTCTACATTTTCTCAGACTGGAGAGGCTTTTTGACATTAAAAGTCCACAAGTTTGAAGAGTATTCGCTTCAGTAGATGTACAAAAATAATCAAACAAGAACAGCATTCACAGTTCCATCTTGCCCTGGTCTGCTCGTCACACGTGCCTTGCCAAGTTCAGTCGTAACTATCGCACCTTTTGTGATTATGTTTCTTCTGATAAAATGTCTGTTTGCAGGGTTTTCCGCAACTGTTTTGACTTCGACTTTTTGGTATTTTTTGGTTTTTGGATCAAGCAAGTTAATGACGTGGGCACTAACCACCCGCACCTTGAGGTTTTCCCCTTTAGTATGAATAACCTTTATTTTATCCTTTACAGCAATTCCAGTATGTGTTGGCTCCCTGCCCATTTCAAAGCGCCGTTTTCTGCACGCCTGCTTGTAAATCCCACCTGTAGGTTTCCTGCCAACTCTTCCTCGCTGTGATAACACCATTCAAGTATTTGAAAGGCACGCATTTATAAATCTTGCCTTCATTTTTTGGTTAATGATAAAAGTCATTGGATTTGATCTTGACGGCACACTTGCTGGCGAAGAGTTTGACAAAATAATCTGGAATGAAGAAATTCCAAAACTGTATGCAAAAAAAAACAAGCTTTCTATTGAGGACGCAAAAACAAAAGTGTATGCAGACTATTTCAAAGCAAAATACATTGAAAACGTGCCTGAATGGACAAATATTGAGTACTGGTTCAAACGATTTGGGCTTGAAAATGGGTGGAATAAACTTTTGGAAGATGTGAAAGGAAAGATATACTTATATTCAGAAACAGTCAAAGTTCTGAAGAAATTGTCAAAATACAAGAGGGTTATAGTTTCAAACTCACACCCTCACTTTCTTTCCATGAAATTAAAAATCGAGGGGCTGTCGCAATACTTTAATGAAATAATTTCAACACCAACATTTCACCACAAGAAAAAATCAAAGCATTTGTTTAAAGACCTGCTTGGGCACTGGGGAATAAAGCCAGAGGAAATGGCATTTGTCGGGAATGATTATGAAGAGGATTATGAAAATCCGTCTGCTGTTGGGATTCATGCATTTTTTCTTGATAGGGAAAAGAAAGAAAAAGGAGACAATATAGTGTGTGATTTGAATGAGTTTGTTGAGAAAGTCAGAGGGATTCAAAAAACAGTGAAACCTCAGAAATCAATGTGGAGCGCCGGCGGAAAGCTTGCATTAAAAGAAATACTCGAAGATTTGAGAGATGAAAGTGCATGATATTAATCGCAGACCTTCACATCCACAGCAAATATGCACGCGCGTGCTCAAAATCTCTTGACATTGCTAACATAGAGAAGTTTGCGAGGATTAAAGGACTCAGCTTGTGCGGCACAGGAGACTTCACTCATCCAAAATGGTACTCGCAGTTGAATGAAACTCTTGTGCGTGAAGAAGATGGAATTTATTATACAAAGACCGATTTTCCATTTGTTGCACAAACAGAAATCTCGCTTGTTTACACGCAAGGGAAAGGAAGACGAATCCACAATATTGTTCTTGCGCCAAGTCTCGAAGTTGTCAAGCAGATAACTGATGAATTACTGAAACGTGGCAGAGTGGATTATGACGGAAGGCCAATTTTCAAAATTCCCTGTCCTGAATTTGTTGAAATGCTCCGCTCGATAAGTCCTGATATTGAGGTTATCCCTGCTCACGTCTGGACTCCATGGTTTTCCTTGTTCGGCAGCAAAAGCGGTTTTGATTCGATTCAAGAATGCTTTCAGGATAAGACCAAACACATCCATGCAATAGAAACAGGGATAAGCAGCGATCCCCAGATGAACTGGAGACTATCACAACTGGACAACATCAACATTGTAAGCTTTTCCGACGCGCACGCGCACTGGCCATGGCGTCTTGGAAGAGAAGCGACTGTTTTTGAGCTGCCAAAAATAACGTATAAAAACCTGCTTGGCGCGCTAAGAACAGGCAATGGCATCAAAGAAACTATAGAATTTTTCCCTGAAGAAGGAAAATACCATTTTGACGGCCACAGAAAATGTGAAATATGTTTTGCGCCCAAAGAATCAAAAAATCATAATCTGAACTGCCCTAAATGCAACAAGCCTCTGACCATAGGGGTTTTGCACCGCATTGAAACACTTGCAGACCGCCCAGAAGGTTATGCGCCAAAAAACAGGCCCTCATTCAAAAGGCTGATTCCTCTCGGAGAGATAATCTCACATGCTATTGACACTCCTGTTGGTTCTAAAAAAATGTGGGTGCAGTATCAAAAGTTAATAGCTGCTTTTGGAAATGAAATGAACGTGCTTTTGGACGCACCTGCAGAAGATATTGCAAAAGCATCAATTCAAAGAATCGCCGAATATGTTGTCAAAAACAGAGAACAAAAAATAAAATTTTTTCCAGGTTATGACGGCGAGTATGGAACGCCAAAATTTCAATAAATACTTTCAAATACAAAAGTCAGGTATTGCCAGATTATCAATTGATACTGGTCCTTTCTTGCTGGCAATTTCATTTAGAAGTTTTCTGACTTCAGGAACTACATAATCCTCGATTTTCTTCTGCGCACGTTCATACTCTGCAAATCCGCAAAACCTTTTAATAGTTCCTGCTCCTGACCTGATAATCTCGTCATAGCTTTCGGTCACAACAGGATGTTTTATTGTCAGCTTATAGGATGATTTATTTTTAGACTCACCACACGTTGCATTTACGTTTACATAAAAAAAGGGAATATCAGAATCCTTGTTTTTCCAGTATAACATAATAGAGTACATTGTTAATGACTGAAAAAATGATGCCCCATAAAACATTTTGTGTGCAAAATGGTGTCAGCGTGTATTTTAGAACCCATCCGGAACTGTCAAATTCTCAAGAGATACCGTGTGCATAATATAATTTAAATACTATGATTGTTAAACATATATCTTAAGAGGTGATTTTATGGATGCAAAAACACTTGGTACAATTCAATTGGTAGGAGGCATTCTTGCCTTGTTTTCTTCATTGAGCATCGGCATGATGAGCATGAGAGGAATGATGTATTCTATGGGTGGATGGGGTGTGCTAATACTTGCAACTTTGTTCATCATTACAGGAGTTCATCATTTGACTGAAACTCATTCAAGGCATTAAATTCATTGAGTAACAGTTTTGGGCAGCAAATATGTTGAAAATCAAAAGCATCCATGCCAGAGAAATACTTGATTCGAGAGGAAACCCTACTGTCGAGTGCGATATTATAACTTCTGATGGCTGCTCAACTGCAAGTGTTCCTTCAGGCGCAAGTGTCGGGTTTAATGAAGCATGGGAAAACCGAGACGAGAGAAACAAGCGCTATCATGGAAAAGGAGTGCAAACAGCTGTTGCCAACATCAACAAGATTATTGCCAGAAAAATTGCTGGAATGGATGCTGCAAACCAACAAGCAGTTGATTCTGCGCTATTGAAACTCGATCCAACAGCACAGAAAGTAAAACTTGGCGCAAATGCTCTTCTTGCAGTAAGCATGGCATGTTGCAGGGCAGCAAGTCCTCATGCGCTTTATGAAAATGTTGGAAAGTTGTTTGGAACAAAAAAATATATTCTTCCAGTGCCTGCATTCAACATAATCAATGGAGGCAAACACGCCGGCAACACTATCGACTTACAGGAATACATGATTCTGCCTGTTGGCGCAAAAAGCTTTTCAGAAGCACTGCAGATTGGTGCAGAGGTTTACCAGACGCTCAAGACACTCTTGCTTGGAAAATTTGGAAAATCAGCAATAAATGTAGGTGATGAAGGAGGGTTTGCTCCGCCAATGACATGCATTGAAGAACCGTTTGACATGATACTTGATGCAGTGAACGAACTTGGCTATTTGAACAAAGTAAAGCTCGGAATTGATTGCGCAGCTTCAACACTGTACTCAAACGGGCATTACAAAATAGAAGACAAAGCTCTTGCAGCGCACCAGCTTTTGGACAGGTATGAAGAACTGGCCGCATCCTACCCAATAATATCTATAGAAGACCCGTTTGCAGAAGAGGACTTTGAACATTTTTCACTGCTCACGAAAACAGCAAAAAAATTTCAGGTTGTCGCTGATGATTTAACTGCGACAAATCCTGAACGAATTAAATCAGCTGCTGCAGAAAAAGCAGCAAACTGTCTGCTTCTCAAAATGAACCAAATAGGCACTGTAACCGAAGCGCTCGAAGCAGGCAAAATCGCCAAAAAAGCCGGCTGGAACATCATGGTAAGCCATAGAAGCGGTGAAACAACAGACGATTTTATTGCAGACCTGGCTGTTGGAATTGCCTGCGGACAGATAAAAAGCGGCGCGCCATGCAGGGGCGAAAGAATTGCGAAGTATAACCGTCTTTTGCGAATTGAAGAAACACTTGGGAAAAAAGCGCATTATACGAGGCGATTTTTATGATAATTGGCTTAAGCAGAAGCGTCAGTTTGGCAAAGGAAATAAGCAGATTAACAGGTGAAAAATTCGTGCAGCTAAATTCCAAACGTTTTCCTGACGGAGAATTATACCTTCGCTTTCCAAAACAAATATCACGGAAAGTCGTCCTGGTGCAGTCAATGCATCCTGCGCCAGACAACGCAATTATTGAAGCGATATTTGCAGGAAAAACAGCACGCGAAATTGGCGCAAAAAAAGTCACGCTCGCAGCACCGTATCTTGCTTATTTACGGCAGGACAAACGATTCAAGAAAGGAGAATGCGTATCAAACAGAATTATGGCAGGATTGCTTGATTTTTTTGATGAGATAATCACAATAGACCCCCACCTTCACAGAATATCTTCTTTGCAAGAAATATTTTCAAACAAAGCAAGACACATAACTGCAAATCAGCTGATTGCGGATTTTATCAGCAAAAATCACCCCGATTCAATACTTATCGGACCTGACATTGAATCGGGCCAGTGGGCTGCAGAAATTGCCAAGAAAATAAATCATCCTTTTACGATTCTTAAAAAAAAGCGTTATAGCGCTGAAACAGTACGCGTAAAAGTTCACGCACCCGAGGTCGTGAAAGGCAGGACTGTAATTCTTGTTGATGACATTATCAGCACAGGACACACAATGCTTGAGCCAATAAAACAATTAAAAAAACTCGGCGCAAAAAAAATCATCTGCATTTGCGTGCACGGAATCTTTGCAGAAAATGCGCTTGAAAAGCTTAAGCACGCTGGCGCAGAAGTAATCGCAACAAATACTATTGCCAATCATGCCGCAAAAATAAGCGTGGCAGGAATAATTGCAGAGCACATTAATAATGGAAGTTTTGTGTGCTCTGCTAAATAGCAAATCTCACAAAATTCCTTCCAAAATTAATGAGATTTGCTATAATTGCAAAAGAACTATGAAACCAGAAAACAAAAAAGTTAACAAAGTTCTGCTTGTAATACTTGATGGGTTTGGCATCAGCCACAAAAAATCAGGAAACGCAGTAACTAATGCCTGCATGCCCTTCTACCAGTCACTCATTAAAAAATTTCCACACACGCACCTGCACGCTGCAGAAAAATTTGTCGGGCTGCCTGACGGCTATATCGGCAATTCAGAAGTCGGACACCTGCACATTGGAGCAGGCAGGCGTGTCACGCAGGATTTGACAAGAATTTTTGATGCGATAAAAAACAAGTCATTCTTCAACAACAAAACACTGCTGCAATCAATAAAGCACGTAAAAAGAAGCGATGGCACCCTTCATTTGCTTGTTTTACTAAGCGATGCAGGAGTTCACAGCCACATTGAACATTTGTTTGCAGCACTCAAGCTCGCCAAACTAAAAGGCGTTCGCCATGCTGCAGTGCACGCAATTCTTGATGGCAGGGATGTTGCGCCAAAAAGCGCCTGCAAGTACATCAAAAAAACAAAAATCTTTTTGTCCTCACTTAACAATTCATGGAGAATTGCCACGATTATTGGCAGGTTTTATGCAATGGACCGTGACAAAAGATGGCACAGAACAAAAAAAGCATATGATATTTTAACATCCGGAATACCAACTCACAAGGACGCTGCCGGCACAGTTGAAAAATATTACGCAAAAAGAATTACAGATGAGTTCATTCCTCCAACAAGATTAACGCACGAAATGATAAAAGATGGAGACAGCGTATTTTTTATAAACTATCGTGCAGACAGGGCAAGGCAGTTAACGCATGCATTTGTTGACAAAAATTTCACACATTTCAAGCGCAGAAAGCTCAATAATCTTTTCTTTGCAACAATGACAGAATACGAACATGACCTGCCTGTTGGCGTTGTTTTCCCGCAGAAAAAAATCAAAAACAGCCTCGGAGAAGTTGTGGCAAAAGCCGGCCTGAAACAATTCAGGCTTGCAGAAACAGAAAAATGGGCCCACGTCACTTTCTTTTTTAACGGGCTGACTGACAAAATATTCAAAGGAGAACACAGACTGTTGATTCCGAGCCCCAAAGTAAGAACTTATGACAAAACACCCCAAATGAGCGCCGCAAAAATTACGAACTCGGCAATTACTGCATTGAGTAAAGACTTTGCATTAATAGTGATAAACTATGCAAACCCTGACATGATAGGGCATACAGGCAAATATGGCGTAACAATCAAAGCCAACGAATACATTGACGCCTGCATTGCACGGCTCGTTCCTGAAGCACAAAAAAAAGGTTATTCAGTCATAATAACAGGAGACCATGGCAATGCAGAAGAAATGAAGCACGCAAACGGCCAACCATGCACCAGCCACACAAGAAATGACGTGCCATTTGTTTTGGTATCAAGCAAGCAGTGCAGGATTAAAAATGTAAAAAATGCAGCGCTTTATCACATTGCTCCAACAATTCTTGATATGATGAACATCAGAAAACCTACGGAGATAGAGCAGGGGCTTTTAGATATTTTATAATGTCTGCCCACGAACTTACGCGAATTATGTTTTTTCCCTCACATTTTCTATTCCACCGCTTGTCGTACAACAAAACTTTCCTGTCAACCGCGCAATCAACTGCGTGTGAAGGTGCATCTTCAATAATTACCTCAACACCCAAATCACCGCAAATGCACGATTTTGTATACCCTGAAGCATCATCTGAGAAATAAACTCGCTCATTAAAACTTTCCTTAAAATACTTATTCAGCCAGCGCAGTGTGTTTTCTGCAGACATTGTTGGCCTTGCAGTAACAACATAAATGTCAAACCCGAGTTTTATCAGTTCAGCTATGCCTTCAACAGCTCCTTTTGCAGGTTTAATCTTGTCAACGTATCTGGTGCTGAAAAACTCATCAAATTTTCTGATAGTCTCTTCTTTTGCCCCTCCCCAGACTTCCCACAAATCACGCGTTATTACATCTTGTTCTTTAAGAACTGTGCCATACACCCAAAACATTGCCAATGAAATGCAATAATACATTACAAATCCAAGCATTAATGCGAGTATTGATGATAATACAAACAACCCAAAAAAAACAATATTAGGGAATATGTAATTAATTCCTGCAA
>JACQIC010000066.1 GCA_016198725.1 Candidatus Aenigmatarchaeota archaeon
CCAGTGGACGTAGTCCATTATCGTGTTCTCAGAAGGGGTATATTTCTGAGCATGCTCAAGAACCACACATCATGCCACTGGTGTTGAGCGAGCGTAGCGAGCGATCACCGGTGGTTCTTGACATGTTTCAAGATTTTTTATTTCCACTTCAAGTTCTTGTATTTTTTTTGTATTGTCCTGCATTTGAAGCAGTTCTCCACATTCAGGGCATTTGAATTCAAATTCTGTTGCTTGTTCAAAGTCTAGTCTGATGCATCCTCCTGAACATATATAAAATTGTGATGTTCTTTCTCTGTCAAGCCTTTCTTTTAGTCTTTCTATTTTTTTCTTTTTCAGATCTTTTGCCAAATATGCAATATTTTTTGAATTGAATGTCCAGTAATAAATATACCATCCTTTTCTTTTGTCTTTTTTGCGGATAAATGATACAAGATTTGAGTTGTATAATCTGTAAAGCATATTTCTTGTCAGATTGATTTCTTTTTTTATTGAGCTGGCAAGTTTGAATTCAGAAACATTTGCTTTTTTTATCATGACTTTCACAAGTGGCACAACATCTTCTCCTGCCACTTCAGTCACTACATCTTCAACGATTTTTTTTGATTTATCAACTTTTATCTTTTCAACTTTTACTTTTCCTTTTTTTGGAAAGGTTTTCTTTTTTGGTTTTTTGGCAGGCATGACTTGTATATACCCAGTATGTTTGTTTATATAGTTTTCGTATCAGAAAGCTCTTCAAATGTTTGTGCTCTAAATTCAACTTCTTCTTTATGTATCACATAATTTTTTCCTGCATCTCTTAACCCTTCAGGCGGAAGAAAATACCATCCTGTGTGGTCAAACCTCACTGCAATAACTGGTTGTGCTCCGACAAGTTGAGCAAATATTTTGAGTTCTTCAACTGCACTTTTTTTTATGTATTGCGCATCTCCTTTGAGTGATTTGCATTCTATGGCTAATTTTTTAGTTGCTGATGCTGCATAAACGTCAGGAACAGGGTATTTAATTGAGCCGCTTCCTGCCACCCTCACTGCAGCAAAACGTCCTGTTTTCCAGAATAAATGGATTAGTTCCCTTTCTGCGTTTGTTCCTTTGCTTTTTCTGCTCACGAAATGAAATGTAGTAAATTTTATATATAAAGCCAGCAGTTAAATAGTATGTCACAACGTTTGATTCCTCTTGCAGCAATGGAAAAAATTATGAAAGATGCTGGCGCTGAGCGTGTGAGTGAGAAAGCAAAAGCAGCGCTTAAAGACGTTCTTGAAGAGATAGCCGGAACACTAACAAAAGCAGCAATAAAATTTGCGCTTCATGCAGGAAGAAAGACTGTTAAGGCAAGTGATATCAAACTTGCGCATTCAAAAGTAAGCGAATGAATTTGAACTTATAGTAAATCTCATAAATTATAGCGTAATTTTCATAAAGTCTTTTGCGCAGATGACGTTATTGAAAATTGTTCTGGCTTCTTCTTCTATGTCTTGGGTGTTTTTGTATCTTTGTGAAAAGTGTGTGAGCAAGAGCTTTTTCACATCTGCTTTTGAAGCAATTTGCGCTGCTTCTACTGATGTGAGATGTTTGAATTCTGCCGCTTTGTCTTTTTCTTTTGAGGAGTATGTCGCTTCGCAGATGAGGATGTCTGCATGTTCCGCCAGCGTGATGCAGTTTTGCGTGTAAACTGTATCTACTATTACAACAAGTTTTAGTCCTTTGACAAGATATGTTGCTTCATCCGGAGTGACTATTTTTTCTTTCCATTTTATTGACTTGCCGTCTTGCAGTTCTCCAAGAAGCGGCCCTTCTGGAATGCCGAGTTTTTTGGTTGTTTGAAGGTGTATTCTTCGCCTGTCTTTTTCTTCAAATGAATAGCCAACGCAAGGTATGCTGTGTTTAAGCTGTGCAGCAGTTAATGTGTAGTCTTTTCCTTCAAAAAAAAAACCTTCAGCAACTTCTGTGACCTTTATAGGTATTGGTGATTGGTATCCTCCAAATGCTTGCAGTGCCAGAGTAACTTGTTTTTGGATGTTTTTTGGGCCGTAAATTTCAAGTGTGCCAGAGTATTCAGACATGCCAAGGCTTTGCAGTAGTCCTGGAAGTCCTAGAACATGGTCTCCGTGCCAGTGTGAGATAAGAATTTTTGTGACTTCTGTTATTTTGATGCCTGCAATTTTCAGCTGGCGTTGTATTCCTTCTCCGCAATCAAACAAGAGTCCTTCGCCTTTGTACTTGAGAAATATGCCTGACTGGTTGCGTTCCTTTGTGTGCACCATGCAAGCAGTTCCAAGAAAGGTGAGTTGCATGCTATTTTCTACTTTCACTGGTTTATATACATTATGTTTATAAGCAAGTTGTTTTTGCTCTTAAAAATGAACAGAAGACAATTTTTAGCAAAGCTTGGCATTGGCGGGTTGGTGTTAGGTATTGGAGGTGTAAGTTTTGGACAACCAGAACAAGACTCGCAAGAAAAGAACATCAGCAGAATTTTAAGTAGATTTCCTTACTTGCCTGAAGAAATACCTGGTGCCGGTAGAATAAACAAGAGTTATGTTCAGAACTCACGGCATCTTCTCATACGTGTGGATCAAGCAAGATTATTCGATAGAACCTATGGACCATATTCTGGTAACGACCATCTTATGGAGACGATAATAACAGAACAACAAAGAGTAGAGCAAGTACAGGAAGAAGTCCGGCACATCATGCAGTATTTAATCGAAAACGATTCTGAAAGTACGCCTTATTTTCCAAGAAACCAACTAAATGAACGTGTTGTTTATGCTCAAAATCTGTGTATTATACATACTTTGGAATTTATGGAGCAGATTCTTGCTCGTTTTAGAGATGATGAACTGCGCAGAAGATTGCCTTTGCCAAATCCATCATCAAAAAGATTGGACGCAATTCAAGACTATATCAAGCAGGTGGATGAAGAAAGAATAATGGCTGTGCATAATATTTATGATGAAGTAAACTTTTCCGTGCAAAACATAGGATCTGCTGACCAGTGTATTGACGAATTTGAGTGGGACACTCCTGTTGTAACAGTGGTCTATTCTTTACATGCGTGGTCTGACGTTAGGTTTTATAACAATGGTACTGGAAATAAGTTTTCGTTGATTGAAATAATTCCTGAAACAATAGTTCGAGAAGAAATTCAAGAAAGTGATTAAATTTTCTTGAACGTGCGCTGAAAGCGTGAATTCAGAAAATTTCAGATACCTTTTTATGCTTTAAAACTTCTAAATAGCGCATGACTAAGGAACTGCCTAAAGCGTACATTGAAGATTCTCGCATCATAACTGAGAACTCTGATGATGCGCGTGAGTTGTACAACATGGGACGATTTGGTACGCTGTTGGAAGATGGAAGGGTTCAGTTGTCCATTCTTGAAACGCTTTATTTGGTGGAGAAAAAGAAAATGTCTCCTGCGACAGTGCTTAACAGAGAACTTTCATTTGACCAGTTGATGCGAAAGTTTAGGCGAAAGGAACGTGATTTTTTTATTAGGTATTGTGTTTTTAGGGACTTGCGCAACAGAGGATACATAGTAAAAACTGCATTAAAATTCGGTGCTGACTTCCGTGTGTATGACCGGGGTGTTAAGCCTGGGGAAGACCATGCCAAGTGGATAGTTTACCCTTCGCATGAAAGCGATGCGCTCACTTGGTACGAGTTCGCTGCCAAAAACAGGGTGGCGCACAGTACTAAAAAGCGTTTGTTGATAGGTGTTGTGGATGATGAGGGTGATGTTAGTTATTGGGAGATTAGGTGGCTGAGGCCTTAGTTACAATTCTTCAAATCCTGTTTCTGTTGGAATTACAAGTCTTATTCCTGCTCCGCTTTTTAGTAATGCAGAAAGAACTGCCATGTGTACATTTCCTGTTCCTGATGTAAGGTTGACTGCGACTTCTCCAAACAATCCATCAAAACTCGGCTGCAGAAAATTTCTGATAGCAGTGGCATTTGACATATCGTCCACTGCAATGATTTTTGTTTTGTCTGCTTTGGAAGGAGAATAATTTTTCTGCCCGAAATCATTGGTAACAAGAAGTATTTTCTCCCAATCTGCGTTGTTTGTGAGTTTGGTTACTTCGGCCCACGTTCCTTTTCCAGTCAGCAGGCATGCTACAAGGATGGTCATTATTGTGAGATGTCTTGTCTGTGTTTTAAACCTTTTTACAAAATCCTTTATATGCGAGTCTTATTCCTCTATTTATGTTAACTGTGTATGCTGCTCGTCATGTGTGTGGGTTGGCTTCTGCGGCAGTTATTGAACGTTGGGGACTTTTACGAAAGCAGGACGTAAGAACTGAAGTGTTTACTTTTCAGCAGATGGAAAAGCTTGACTGCAAAAATCGGCGTGTTATGTTGTGTGATGTTCCTTTTTCAATTGTTCAAAGTCTTAATGCGGATGTTGTTTATTGTTCAAGCCACCAAAAAGAAGACAGTAACTTGATTGAAAAATTGAGATTGCGAAATATTATTGTTGACATAAAACCAGATTATTCTTGTACATCGTTGCTTGCCGCTCGTCTGCTTTCGAGTGATGGTGTGGCAAAACTCCTTGTATCTGCTTCTGACAGCACGTTAAATGACGTGCATAATGAATTGGCAGAAAAAGTTGAAGACGTGCTTCACGCAGGTTTTGATCCTCATGAGTTAGTGTCTCTCTGGTGTAGGGGCGTGTTGTGGCCTGCACATTTGGAAAAGTTCTGGATGGATAGTCAGGTGAGAAAGAAACACGCACTTGAGTTTTTAAGAACAAACATTGATGTAAGGAAATTTATTTCAACGCATGTCGGGTTTGTGAAAATTCCAGCGGTTCTTTCTTCCTGTGAAGCGGCGAAGGAAGTGCTTGCGGCGCATTCTGCTGTCAACGTTGCTGTTGTTATCGCCTATGATGGTCACGTAACTTTCAGGTCAAGAAATGATGTTGATGTTTTGCAGATTGCCAAACAGTTTGGCGGTGGTGGTCAAACGTATGCGGCAGGAGCAAAAATTTTTGACATGTCGACAGCCGATGTTATTGACAGATTGTATGAAAAACTGCGCTTAATGTTTCTTTCAGGGTTCCCTAAATCGCCATAACTATTATATACTCTTTTTCTTAATTTCAAGAAATGCAAGTCATTTCTGTTCAGGAGATAATTGATATTGTCATCATGACTTTGGCAGTCGGATATATTTTCATTGATTTGCCTGTTCTAAAAACACGTACAACTAAATTTTCCTGGCAGCGCCTTAAATTCGCTGCAATGATGACTGCTCCTGCCATTGTTTTGCACGAACTTGCGCACAAGTTTGTTGGGCTTGGTGTTGGGCTTATCACTACTTTTCATGCAGCATATTTTTGGCTTGGCATTGGCATTGTTCTCAAATCACTTCATTCTCCTCTTCTTTTTTTTGTTCCGGGATACGTGTCAATCACTTGCCCGGCAGTGCCGTGTGCTGTTGGTCCTTTGCAGCAGGCATTTACTGCAGTATCTGGTCCGCTGGTCAATCTTGCATTGTGGCTTGGCGCAGCGTATTTGTTGAAGAACAAAAAATGCAATTACCGAACAACTGTTTTGTTTTTTGTAACTAAGCAGATAAACATGTTTCTGTTCATTTTCAACATGCTTCCTTTTCCCATTTTTGACGGGTTTAAGTTTTATCAAGGCGTCTTTTTATGGTTTGTTGGATGAAGTTCAGCAAGGTTTAAAAAGCCCTCTGTGCTTTTAATGAATATGATAATTCCTATACGCTGTTGGAGCTGTGGCAAACCAATCGCCCAGCATTGGGAAGAATTTGTTGCGCGCACAGGTAAAGGAGAACACAAAAAAGATGTGCTGGATAGTCTTAAGCTCGAACGCTATTGCTGCAGGGCAATGTTCCTCGGACACGTTGACATCATTGACACCGTCGCGCAATTCAAAAAAGTATAAATATGCCTATCTTCATTATTGAACACTTAGAACCTAAAGTTTATCAGTGGTGTGTTCTTGAGTACAGGCATATTTCACAAATAGTTGGCAAGGAAAATCTCTGGTTTACCAACACAAATTCTTCACGGCTGGCAAAATTTGGCAAGGCGATTCCAGAATCAGTGACAACCATGAACCTCAAAAACGCATGCCTGCTTGACTTGGCAGCACCTGTTCTTCTTGAGCCAAATGAAGCAAAGACTTTTGACTACTATATTTTCGGAGGAATCCTCGGAGACCATCCTGCTGCAGGAAGAACAAAAATACTTGCAAACAAGATTAACTGGGCGCAAAGCAGGAATCTTGGACCAGACCAGTTCAGCACAGACACAGCAGTGCTTGTAACCAAAAAAATAACTGAAGGAATGCCATTGGAAAAAATCAAGTTTATCAATCAGATAGAAGTGGAAACAAAATTCGGAGAAAGCGTCATCCTGCCATACAAATACGTGGTCGAAGATGGAAAACCGGTGGTTGCGCCAGGACTCATTGAGATGCTGGCAGCACAGAAAGAGTTTTAATAATCTTTTATTTTTTGAAAAAGTTCATTAAAACAAGTTTCAACATTTTTTCTAATGTCAATAACTACAAATTTAAACTTATATTTTTTCATCAACTTCAGATAAAAAGGGGTTTTGAATTTTGATTGGTATCTAACGTAATGA
>JACQIC010000067.1 GCA_016198725.1 Candidatus Aenigmatarchaeota archaeon
AGAAAAGAGTGAGTTTCCGCGCAAAGCCGCTTTTGTGCCTGCCTGCATATGCTTTGTCATAGCTTTAGCGTGGAACAATAACATTTACCGTAGCTCCTCTTAAATTTGCCCTGAATGAAGTGAGGCGAAGCCGAACGAAATTCGGGCAAATTCTCGTCATGGAAGATACTTGCAAATTTGCACAAAAGAACCATTTATAGAAAGATTTAAATAAATACGTGTGCAAGTGTTGCTAAAAAGTAACTGTATAGGTGATTATATGAATGATAAGACAGTAGCGTTGGCTTTGCTTGCGATGGTTGCGTTGATTGCAGTTGTTGGTTTGCTGTTGTTGTTTTCTGGCGCGACCGGACAGGTGTATGGTGGTGCGCTGAAGGGTGTTGAGTATCCGTATGTTGAAGGGCGAAGTGCAAAAGGCGTTCCTTTTACTCCTGAAGGTATTAAAGTGGTTGACGAGCAGACTGCCTCTGCCGAAGCGGTTCCGTATAGGACTTATGGCAGAACTCCTGAGCATATTCCTGCCGTGCTGACCTCATGTGGCGAAGGGTATATTGGTGCGGATGTTGCGCTTTACTCTGTGCTGGTTGACACTTATAGGTCGAGCTGTAGTGATTTTAACAGAGATCTTGGAGTGTGGTGTTGTAAAATACCTACGCTTGCCAGTTCAAATTCATACTAAAGAGGTGAAAAAAAATGTTTGAAGAAAACAACAAGACTATGCCGTTGGGGCTTTTGGGTGCGATTGGAGTGATTGGAATTGTCGGGCTGGTTCTCATGTTTAATAACGCGCAGACAACAGGTCTGGTTTATGGCGGTGATGCCAGAAATGGCGAACAATATCCTTATCTTGAAGGAAGGAATATTGGCAGTTATACTGACGGAGAGTGGGGTAATGAAGCGCAGGCTTGGCAGACTGGTGTTCCTTATAGGACGTATGCTCGTGCGCCTCCAAGTATTCCGACAGAACACAGTTCGTGCGGGCCTTATGAACGTGCTTTAGGGTCAACGCTTGCTCGTTCACAGGAATTGCGTTATGGCGTGAAATGCAGAAGAACTGATATTGGTTTTTGCTGTCCGATTCCAGAGTATTCGACAGGGGTTGCCAAAGAAGTCAAATACTCAAGTTATTGGAATTGAGTAGTGAATAATTTTTTATACTTCTTCTTTTGTTTTCTCTTTTTATGAGTGATTTTAAGGTGTCAAATCTTGTTTTGTGGCAGCAGATTGTTGAGTTGTTTCTTCCTCTCACTAAAGGAAGTATTTCCACTCTTTCAAAATCAGGGTGTGTAATATCCTGTTCAGGCATTCCTCCTGAACAATGCACTGTTCGAAGTGTTCCGGGTGCAGAGTGTTTGTCAGAATCGGTTGATGCTTTCTCTCCGTCAACTATTTATTCTTGCGTGCATGGTACAAGACACTTGTCTGTTCCGTTGCACCATGCGGGTGATAAGATAGGTTTTATAGTGCTTTCTTATTATGGGGAGCTGTCAGAGTTGCAGGTGAAGATTATGCTGAATCTGGCAGTTGTTCTTCCTGCAGCTTGTATTAAAGATGATGATGATAAGGTGAAACAAGCTCAACAGTTGCGCCACTTGTCTGCATTTCTGCCGACGTTGTTGTCTGCGTCTGACATTTCAGGACTTTGCAGGAATGCCGCAAATTATTTGATGCACGGGTTTGAGCTGGCAAATTGTGCAATAATAGTATCTGAAAGTGAAAGATTTAGGTACAACAATAACAGCCAGCTTGAGCCGGTAATAAGTGTTGTCGAAGACAGGATTTGTGCGAGTGTACTGCAGGCGAAAACTCCTGTGTTTATGAAAGATGCCTCGAAAGATTTTTTGACTGCAAATATTCCAAATATTCACTTGTTTCAGCATTCTCTTGCGGCATACCCTTTGGTTTACAACCGTGCATATCAGGGTGCGTTGATTGTTTCGTTTTCGGCTCAGCCGGAATATTTTGAATTGTTGTGTTTGCTTGCTGAACAGCTTTCTCTGGCGCTGAGCGTTTTAAACAGGTATGCGAGTGCGGCTGACCGCGCCAACACTGACTCTTTAACAAAACTTCCAAATCGAGCTGCGTTGGTTGAGGCGTTGACGTCTTATCTTCCTGACGCGAAGAGTGCGCGAAAGCCCTCTTCTCTTGCAGTTATTGACATTGACGATTTTAAGGTTTTTAATGACGCGCACGGCCACTTGCAGGGTGATCAGTTGTTGTTTGCTCTTGCAGGGTTAATGCAGGAGGTTTTGCAAAACAAGCGCGTGTTCAGGTATGGTGGCGAGGAGTTTGTGTTGTTTTTTCCTGACACTCCGCAGGATGATGCGCGCGTGTTATCCTCAAAAATTCTTTATGCCTGCCCGCAAAAACTTGGCATAACAGTTAGCATAGGCATTGCAACATGCCAGAACAGTTCGTTGAGCGCGTACGAACTTCTTAATCAGGCAGACAAGGCATTGTACCGCGCAAAAAACACAGGCAAGAACAGGATAGTTCATTCGCTTATTGTTGACAAGAATCTCGGAGTGATTGACATAGATGAAGCAGGGAGTGTTGGAAAGTATGGTTGATATGTAACTATTTTCCGCTGACTATTTCTATGACATCTCGGTGCTTCAACAGGTAGTCTTTTCCAACAGCACGCTTTGTTTTAACGTCTATTGCCCTGATAAAATGTTTGCCTAAATCTGTATGGAGCTTGTATGCAAAATCTAGCGCTGTTGATGCCGGCTTGAGCAGGAAGCAGTCTGGGAGGACGTTGCCATGCTGGTCTGCAAGCTTGTTGACTCCGCCTGGAAAGATTGCGATAAACTCGAGTAGTTGAAACACTGCTGTGTCAAGCGCTTGCTGAACTCCTGTTGTGCTGAATTTTTCAAGAATGTTTTTTTTGATGAACTCAAGTGCTTTTGATTGTTTGTCTGTTAGTTGTCCTTTCAGTGAAAATGTTGAATTTCCCGGAACATAATCTATTAGTCCTGATTTTGATGCCTCTCTGAGCGCAAGTTCTGATTCTGCTGATGCCGCAATAAAAGTGTAGTCGGGAAACTGTTTTTTGAGCCGTTCAAAATTTTCCGCTCCGTGAGGCAGGTCTATTTTGTTTGCAACTATGACCATTGGTTTTGTTGCTTTGCGCAGGTAGCGCGCGATTTGGTGCAAGCCTTCTTCAGGCCAGTATGCCGGCTGTTGCGGGTCTACTTTGGCGTCTGTAACTGCTTTTTGCACGAGTTCTTCAGAAACGTTGAGTCCTGAGAGTTGTTTTGCCAAAACTTTTGTCGGATCTTGTTTTTCCTGCTGCATCTGGCGCGCCAGCTTGTCCCATCCTTTTTTTATCACAGACAAAAACCACATGTCTATTTCAAACTCGAGGAATTTAACGTCAAATGCCGGGTCGTAGGTTCCTGGCTCGACAGCTTCACCTTTTTCGTTTGTCGCGCCTGCAATGTCAACTACGTGAATCAACGCATTTGCTTGCCGTAAATCATCTAAAAACTGGTTGCCCATTCCTTTGCCTTCATGTGCTCCAGGTACAAGTCCTGCAACGTCAAGCATTTCAACAGGAACAAACCTTGTGCCGTTTACGCAGTACCCGAATCGTGGGCTGCACTGCACGCCAAGCTCTTTGTCCACGCACTGCACCCGCACAAATGCTGTTGCCTTGTTTGGTTCAATAGTAGTGAAAGGATACGCCGCTATGGCAACATTCGCGAGCGTGAGAGCTTTGAAAAATGTAGACTTGCCAACTGATGGTTTTCCAACAACACCGATTTGCATGTTGAGCGTAAACGTGTGTGGTATAAAAAGGTAGTTGCTCAATAGTTTTATAAACACTTAATTCTTAGATATTAAAAAAAAGGTTATGGCGATAAAACACAGGCTTGCTGGCAAGAAGCTCATTAAAGCGATGGACACTATTGTGGTTAATTTCAAGAATGAGCCTTTTCAGATTGAGGAGCTTTACAAGCTTTTGCGGGAGTTTTTTGTTGAGGAACGTTGGGAGGGAGAGCGGGGTTCTGTAAGTAGCGACGCGAATTTTCCTGAGGATTATTATTTGCAGAAAGTAAACCCGCAGCTTGGCAGGGAGATTTGGTGGCGGTGGCGTTTGCTTAAGCCTGCTTTTCCCGGAAAGACAAAGTTTTGGAGGTTTTTACTTGATGTCGATGCGCACGCTCTCTGGATAAAGCCTGTTGAAATTATGGTAAAGGATAAAAAAGTAAAAGCAGAAGTGGGAGAAATAGAGATTCAATTGAATGCTTTTCTGCAGTACGATGCTGACGGCACTTGGCAGAAAAGTTCTTGGCTAAGCCCGTTCTTGGACTTATGGGTTAAACGTATCAAGAATGCAGAGAAAACGCAGTTGACAAAGGCATTGAGGGATGAAGTTTACAGGATTCAGGAATTGATTAAAAACTTTTTTTCACTGCAAACATACCTTCCAGAGAAAGAATTTGAAGCGTTTTATCCAAAGAAGATGCCGGAGTAAAAATGCCAAAATGTGATATGCCTAACACGATTGTCAAGCACAAAGGTTTGATGGATTTTCCCAAACTAATTGAAACTGCCAGGTCGTGGCTTGTTGATGAAGGGTACACTGTTGATGAAGTCAAGCACAAGGTAAAAAAGGATTCTGCCGGTTCTGAATACGAAATTGAGCTTGCAGCAGAAAGGAAAATAAATGAATACGTAAAATATTATTTTAAATTAACCATTCGCGCATGGGGAGTGCGCAGTATTGAAGTAACTAAAGAGGGCAAAAAAACAAAAACATTTGATGGAAGGGTGCATTTGGAAGTGTCTCCGCAGTACGAGCTTGACTGGCAGGGAAGATTTGGAGGCAGTAAGTTTTTGCAGGGGTTGCAGGATTTTTATCACAAGTACATCATTTACAGGGATATTAACGACCAATGGGAGGATGATTTGCTGCTCAAAGGCATGCAGCTTGTTAGAACGCTTAAAGAAGTATTCGGGCACGAGGTATAAAATGGCAGAACGACAAATTGTTGTGGACGAAGAACGCATCACTTACGAAGGTCTTTTTTTGGTAAAGGACTTGATTAAAATTTTCTATGACTGGAGCGGGGATAAAGGATACATTCCAATAGAAACCAGACACGTTGAAGTCGCAAAAGAAGACGGCAAAACAGTTGAAATAGACTTCAACCCGTTCAAAAAAGTAACAGACTTTTCAAAAAACGTTTTCCAAATAAAACTGATGTGCACAGGAGTCACTGACGTTGTTGTTGAACAGGAAGGACAGCGCAAAAAACTTAACCAAGGAAAAGTTCAGCTCATATTCACTTGCTGGCTGGAAACAGACTACGAACACCGTTGGGAAACAAAACCTCTTTTTTACGTCATCAGAACATTCTTCGAAAAATACGTGTACGGCAGATTCGTGGCAGGATACCACACCGCAATCAAAAACGACGTGAAAACACTGCAGGACTCGTACAAGGCATACCTGAATTTATACAAGTACGTATAATTTTCTCGAGTTCGCTTCGCTCACACGAGAAAACTTTAGTTGAGCAATATATTTAAGTACTGCTGCTTTATCAACAAATTCCTGAGTGAGCGTAAGCGAACTCGGAATTTGCCTCCGTAGCATAGTAGCCATTGCGGCGGTTTTGTACACGTGCATAAAATCAAAATAACCGCAGGTCGAGGGTGCAACTCCCTCCGGGGGCTTATTTTTCTCCTATTTTTATCGTGCATTGAGAGAGTTGTACTTGATGCAAGGGAAGTATACTTGGGTTTCAAATGCCTCTTTCTGACTATCGGACAAGGCAGGGGAAGTTGGATGGTTTGGAAAAGCGGAGATTTATCTTTCTGGTGAGATTTTCTGTTTTACAAATTCGATTACGCTCACGCTCACAATAAGTTTATTAAACACAATAACCGCCTTTAAAATCATGACATCAGACTTAAAATATTACGCATTGCCAGGACCACTCACTGATTTAAAGGATTTTCAAGATTTCACTGATTGGTTGTCGCCTGAGCCAAGAATTATTTTCCAAGTTGCCCAAGGCCTTATTGTGCACGATATGTGGATTGAAAGGTACAGCGTTAAAACCAAACCGCGTCAAAAGAGTGTCAAATGTAGCCCGAGTGCCAATGATATTCTTGTGCAAGCATCCAAGCTAAAAAGTATGTCTCTTGCACTACCACGCAGTCCAGATGAACGTGTCATTGGGTGTTGTAGAGAGTTTTCATTGCTTGCAACTGCTTTGTTTCGGGCAAAGGGCATCCCCGCGCGTGCGAGGTGTGGTTTTGCTTTGTACCTTGCATATCCTGGCTTCTGTGAAGATCACTGGGTGTGTGAATATTGGGATGGTAAGAACTGGGTCGCTATCGACCCACAAATTGATCCCTTTCAGCAAAGTTCTTTTCAGAATTACGCGAACACACAAAAAAATATTGATCCCGAATACAAAAAGATGCTCCTCTCCCTTAATCCGCTGAATATCAGCTCTAAGCACTTCGTTGATGCGGGAACCGCCTGGAAAATGTACCGAGAAGGCAAAGCCGACCCAGACAAATTTGGGATCGGTGCAGACCCTAAAGAATTCGGACTAAAAACCCTTTATGGCTCATGGTTTATGCGAGGTCAACTCCTTCGGGATTTTGCCGCCCTCAACAAGGTAGAGACCGTGCCTTTTCTCGTACGTCTTGAAATGAAGTTAGATTGGACTCCTTGGAGACTGGTTGCTGCAAGCGACGATCAACTCACGGACAAGGATTTGACCCTACTTGATGCAATAGCTGACTTGTGCGCAAAACCTGACGGGCGATTAACTGAAATAAACAAAACATTTCAGAGCAATTCTGATCTCCATCCATTATTGTAACACTGCCAATTCGCATTGTCGGTAAGAAGTCTCGTCTTTTCGACCTATGTTAGACTTGCTCGTTTGTTGTTTTGTTTTAATTGTTGTTTGAACTGTTGTTTTTGCACAATTAAGCGATAAGTTTATATACCTGATAAGTTTATACGATACTATGCAGGAATTGCAAATACTTCATTATCCGAATTTGAAAACAGTGTTGCAGGTAGAAAAGGTTCTTCAGGAAGCTGATACTGTCATTTCTAAAAATGAGCTTAAACGCAGGTTGCCTGTGCAAATCATGCATCAGACATTGCAAGTCATTTTAGAATACCTTGAAGAGAGCGGAAAGATAATGATTGGTGAAAAAGGTATTACTTGGATAGCTCAAGATAGCCCAAGATTAAAAACTCTTCTTGAAAAAGGCGTGCGTGTTGCATGAAAGAAGTTTGGGTTCAGTTTTCTGAAGAAGCCAATTTGGAATACACCGAATTGCAAAAACAAGTAATACAGGAACAACAAGAGGGAAAGGAAAACTCGTTTAACGCACAATTGTTAAAAGCAATCGAACGGGAAAAGAACAATCTCAAAATCAACCCGCAAATTGGTACGCACATTCCAAGAAAATACATTCCACCACCAGCAACAGAAAGATATGGAACAGACCGCTTATGGAAAATAGACCTTGTTGGCTACTGGCGTCTCATATACACAATTACTGGAGATGAAGTCAAGATAATAACTTTTGTTCTCGAATTCATGGATCACAAAAAATACGACAAGATTTTTGGCTATCGGAAGAAATAAATACAACCACCACTTCTTAACATTCAGATTCTCGCACCTCCACAATAAGCTGTTTGTGCTTACGAAGAGGGTGCTGCCTCCCGCGTGAGGCTTCGGAACAGTAGTCTGGTTCCTTCACTTTTGTGCCACAACTGGGCCACAATTCCTTAAAAGACAGGCGTCTTCTAATGGAGAAGGAACATGGACTACCACCGTTTTGAACCCAGTACAGAAACAGCCTGACACGCCTCTGGAAAAGAAAGATTTGTGATGAAGACAAGTCAGCAATAGTACGTGGAAAGCTTAGAGGAGATATCTGAGCTCTAAGAAAGGGTTTTTGTTTTGTTGTTTCCATGTTGTGATGAGGCTCATCAATATCTTGGAACCATTTCAATACTGGTTTGAACTGCCTCGTTTGCCGAAAGGTTTATATAAGATTAAATAATGTTATGTAATTGAGGTGTTACTATGGTAGTCAAATCATTTAATTTATCTGAGGCAGTATATGCGCGTTTTTCACAATTCTGTAAAGCGCACGGTATTAGTATGAGTAAGCAAGTTGAATTATTCATGGAAGCACAACTGGAAGAAGAGCCTCAAGCAAAACGCGAGTATTTGGATAAGCTTGAGCGCATCCGCAAAGGCAAGTTCATTCACGTTGAGAACTTCGCAAAACAGTACGGGCTCGAACAATGAGTTATTCTCTTGATATACCTGCGCATCTCAACAAAATATTCTCAAAGCTTGCCCACCGAGACAAAAAGCAGCTTGAGGCAATTCATCAAAAAATCAAACAAGTACTTGAAGAACCGCATCATTTCAAGCTTCTGCGTGGTGATATGAAATGCGCACGCCGAGTTCATATCGAGTCATCTTTTGTTTTAACATACGAAATTGACGAACAGAAAAAAATTGTGCGCCTCCTCGACTACGACCATCACGACAATATCTACTGAAAACACAACCATTTCAGACTGTTGCGCAAGTCAGTGATTATCGCAGTATGTAGGAACGGTAAGGTCGCCATCCATTTTGATGTCTAAATAACACAAATTGATTCAAAACGAATTTCTGTTGAACTTTTGTTTTAAGCAATGTTTCTCCGATTTTGTCAAAACCCGTCTTGTCAAGTTCTCCGATTGTAAAATGTGGTTGCCAGCCGGACCCCACATAAGGAAACCCATATTTTTTTGCATTTTTTGTTTCGGTTGCGGTGTATTTGTAATTCGGCATATGTTCGGCTAAATAAACACACATTGCACACCCCTGATGATAGGGGCTCGTCAATTCTACAATTTTTTGCTGTAATTTTTGTAATGCGTCATTCCTTTTAACATTTAAGTAGACGACGTATTTACTGCTCATTTTTTTAGGTGGAAAGTACGTTACTCCATCTATCATAATTTCGATTTTAGGAAATTGAATCTGTGCCAAAACATCTGCCACTGAATTGGTATCGGTGAAATTGTTACCGACAAAGGTTAAGTGAGGTGCTTCTGCCACTAGGTTTTGCGAACCACAACTGTCTAAAACCACGCTTTTCAAATCGAGAATCGTGCTCTTTAAAGAATGCGGCGGGTCAATTCCAATTAACAGCGGCACAGGCATGAACTGCTTATCAGATTCGTACTTTTTAATGTTTACCATTTTCGTTTTAATCGTTAAAAAATACTCACCTTTTTCACAGGTGTTTGTCTTGCATGAAAGAAGTTAGGGCTGATTTCCGCCAGTAATATAAATGGGTGTTGTTGTCATTGAGTTTATGAAGCTTGATAGTTTTGTGTTGGTTGTTCTCGTTATTGGCGCGGTTGGCGCTCTTTATTTGAGAAATGTGCCGTTTACTGGCGGGAATGTTGATGTTGATGCTCCGCCTTTGCGGACAAGTTATGATGTTTTTGCAAACACTGAGCATGTGAAGTGGATTGTTGATTCTGAACAGTCTTATTTTTTGGCGCCTGCGCGTGCAGGGGGTATTCGGGCGATTAATGCGCAGAACCCTTTATATTATGTTTTGATTGCATCATTTACGAAACTAACAAATGTTAGTCCGTATCAGACAACTTATTTTGTTTTGAATTTGCTTTCTGTTTTTTATGTGCTTTGCGTGTTTGTGATTTTTCAGCGTGCGTTTGGTGGTTTGGTTGCGCTTGTTGCTTCGTTTTTTGGTTTTTTTCCGCACGTGAATTGGCTTTTTCCAATGTATATTGGTTTTCAGTATGATTATCACACGTATCAGCTGCTCGCAGGTATTTTTTTTCTGGTGCTGTACTTGTTTACTGTAGAGAAGAAAAAACTTTTTAAGGACATTTTTGTTTTTACGTTGATTGGCGTGTTGCTGGCAGGCATTACTTTGTCGCATTATTCAGAGCTTTTTTTTTACGTGCCGTTCATTGCGCTTGCTTCTGCTGTTTGCTTGTTTTTTTATCGTGATTATCCTGTTCATGTTAAGTTATTGGTTTTCAGCATACCTTTTATCATTTTTACCGGCTATTTTCTGTATTATTATCCTCTTACGCTTAATGTTCATCTTTCAGGTGGTTTTGGTGGTCAGATAGCTAATCAGATTAATCCTGAACGCGCAAAACACGTTGAGTATTTTCCGTGGCCGAGATTTAATACTGTTCTCAACATTTTGTCGCTTCTCGGCATTGGTGTTGTTCTGCTGATGATTGTTTCTAAAAAGCTCGACACAAAACGGGTGTTTGTTGTGTGTGTGTTGTTGTATATTCTTTTTGTTGGCACAAGCAACTATACTTTTAATGTTTGGGCAAACAGGGCTGAGCGGCAGTTGTTTTTGGGGCAGTCGTTTCTTGTTCTTTTGCCTGCGCTTGGCATAATGGGTGTGGCGTCGCTTTTGTCAAGAAATAACAAAACAGTCATGTTTATTGTAATGCTTGCCAGCACTATTATAATTCCTTATTTTGTATATGGCCAAACGTACGCCGCGCTTGAAGGCATGGCTGAAAGTACTTATTTTAATGACGACAAGTGGGATGTTGTCAGGTGGGTGCGAGACAATACTGATTCTGGTGTGCGCGTATTTTTCTTGTCAGGTTTTATTCATGAATTTCAAATGTTTGCCGAGCGTGTGGAGTTAAAAGGTGACTTGAATTTGGGGCATGCTAAGGAGAACATTGTTCGTGTTTGCGGCAAGGAATGGCCTGAAACGGTCGTTGGCGATTGGGGGTTTAGAGATCCGCCTGGTAATGGTTTTTTGACGAAAAGAACAGGGTGGAACAAATTTGAATACCAATTGCCTTTTCAAAACACAACTCACCCGTTCACCAGCATGAGTATGACTAGTAAAGATGTTGTGCCAATTACTTTTTTTGACTATGTGGTGCTGCAGTATAAAGGAACTGAAGGATTTGATAACTGTATGCAGTGGTTGATTAACGAAAGTTTGGCAAGAAATTATACTATCGCGTACAGCAACCCGACTATGATGGTGGTGCGCAGATGAAAGCCGAGATTCTTCCACTGATTTACGTTTTTGGAATTATTATTGGGTTTGCGATGTTAAGCAGTTTGTTTCTTCCGACAAGCATAACAAGCGTCATTACTTTGGCATTTGCAATATGGTTTTATTTTGTGCTGCCAGGGTATTGTTTGCTGTTATTTCTTGACATGAAACCGCATGAGCGGATAATAATTGGAACTGCAGTGAGTGCTGCGGTTGTGCCTGTGGTGCTTTATACGTTGGACATTTTTGGAATTCCATTGAGCCGTTTGACTGTTTTAATCACTATTTTAGTCATTTGCGGTGGAGCGTGTATGCTGAAAAGTCGTTTATGATAAAACCTTACGGCAAAAGTTTTAAATATACTTGCAAGGATGCGTATTTATGATTTATCGTGCCATACTTCTTTTTGGTCCACCTTATGCTGGCAAGGGAACTGCGTGTAAAAATCTGGAATTACCGCAACTTTTTTATGCTGCTTCTGGAAATATTATTAGACGCATTTTAGGTGAACAAAGGGAGCCGTTTGCTTCCCAAATAAATGGTTATGTTAAGAATGGCCGGCTTGTTCCTGATGATGAAATGTGCAATATTTTCAAGTCTGAAGTACAACATCTTGAACAAACTGGAGTTTACCGGCCAAGTGAACAATTGCTTTTTCTTGATGGTATTCCGAGAACTTTTGAGCAGGCAAAATCTTTGGATGATTTTCTTGATGTTTTGGAAATATTTCATTTTACAAACCTTCCGAACAGTGTATTAAGAGGGCGTGCTGCTAAAAGAGTGCAAGATGCGCTTAATGACGGAAAACAGCCAAGAACAGATGACAATCCTGTGGCGATAGAACAAAGAATAAAAGATTATTACGAAATGACGTTTCCAACACTGGACTTTTATAAAGCACCACTCAGGTGTGTTGATGCACTTCTGCCGGAAAACTGCGTCAAAAGCCAGATACGAACACTGGCGATGAATGCTATTGCCCAATACTTGTCTGAACTTCCGGTTAATTTTTAACTTTTTCGTGTGCGCCGGCATTAGCGATTGAACTTGAGAAAGTTTTAATAACCAATTCAGTTTTCAATGCGTTATGTCGAGGAAACGTAAGGATGAGAATAACGCTCCTGTAATTTATGTAGTTCTTGTTATTGTTTTTTTATTGTTGGGATACTCTGTTTATACCTTGATAGGTTTGTTTGGTGCAGAACAGCCAGTACTGCCAATACAAAATGTAAAACCTGTACAGTTTAAAACAATAAGTTCAGGCACTACAGATAATGGAGATGTTTCTATAGAACTCACGCCTGCAGGAACAAAGGATGGGAAACTGCAAATCAATATTGTGGCAAACACGCACTCTGTGGATTTAAGCCAGTTTGACTTGTTGCAGATTACGAGTCTGATTGTTGGTGAAAAAACAATAAAACCAGTGGTTGCACCGCTCCTTAGCGGGCATCATTCATCCGGCATAATAGAATTTGAAGCTGGCGGCATTGCTGCTGAGTTTACAGTAATAATAAAAGGCATTCCACAGATTGAGGAAAGAATTTTTAAGTGGTAAAATCTCGAGTTCACCTTTGGCTCACACGAGATTTTTAATTGCAGAATATTTAGAAGAAATTGACGCAGAGAGACTGAATCAGTCCTTTGCCAGACTTTCGCTGTCCCACATGTCTTTTGGGTTTTCTGCTCTTGCAATCAGGAATTTGTCTATTACTAAATAATCTATTCCTGTTCCCATCATGCACCTGTATGCGTCTTTTGGGGTGCAGACAATTGGTTCTCCTCTGATGTTGAAAGACGTGTTAATCAGTACGGGCACTCTGCTTAATTTTTCAAATTCCTTTATTACACCATAATAGCGCGAGTTCTGCTGTCTATTAATCGTTTGCAGTCTCCCTGTTCCATCCACGTGTGTGACTGCAGGGATTAATTTTCTTTTGTCTGGCTTGATCGGGTAAACAAACAGCATGAATTTTTCGTCTTCTTTATCAATTTCAAAATATTCGTGCACGTCTTCTTCTGAGATTACCGGTGCAAATGGCCTGAACATTTCCCGGTGTTTTACTTTTGCGTTGATGATATCTTTCATTTTTTCATTGCAGGGATTTGAGAGTATGCTGCGGGCTCCGAGTGCGCGCGGTCCCCATTCCATTCTGCCCTGAAACCATCCGATTACATTGTTGTCAAAAATAAGTTTGGCAGTAACAGCTGTAAGTTCATCATCTTTTAGTGTTTTGTAAATTATGTTATTCATTTTCAAAAACTGTTCAACTTCTTCTGTGGAAAATTCAGGACCCCAGTATGCGTGATTCATTATGAACGAGCGGGGGTTGCCAAGCACGCAGTGATACGCCCACAATGCCGCTCCTAACGCTCCGCCAGCGTCGTCTGCTGCTGGCTGCGCCCAAACATTTTTGAAAGGAGTGTTTCTTGTTATTTTGCCATTTGCCACACTGTTTAAAGCACATCCGCCTGCAAGTACGAGATTGTTAGATTTTAGTTCTTTGTGCAGATGTCTTAGCATTTTGAACAGAACATTCTCAAACACTTTTTGCAGCGATGCAGCAAGGTTCTGGTGGTGTTCTTCCACTTTTGATTCCTTCATTCTTCTTGGTCCCAATTCTTGCTCGAATTTTTTGCTCGTCATCCACATCTTGTAATGATAAGTAAAATAGCTCATGTCAAGAGAATAACTTCCGTCATCTTTGAGTTCAATCAGTTTGCGCAGTTTGTCAGCATAGACTGGTTTTCCGTAAGGTGCCAAGCCCATTACTTTGTATTCGTCATTGTTTATTTTGAATCCCAAATGTCCAGTTATCGCGCTGTATAGCAGGCCCAGCGAATGCGGAAATACTATTTCCTTGTGCAGTTCAAAACTATTGTTTTTTCCATAACCATAAGATGTTGTTGTCCACTCTCCGACACCATCAACTGTTAGAATTGCCGCTTCAGTAAATGGCGAGCATAAAAATGCTGATGCTGCATGCGACTGGTGGTGTTTTGCAAACAAAACTTCACCTTTATAACCTATTTGTTTTTTCAGTACTTTTTGCATCCGCAGTTTTTCAGTGAAATACGCAGGTAAAGACTTGCAAAATGCGTGCAGTGACCAAGGGAACGTGTCAATGCATGACTGCAAAAGCCTGTCAAATTTTAGCAGTGGTTTTTCGTAAAACGCAACGTAATCAATGTCTTTCACCATGCATGCTGCTTCTTTCAGGCAAAACTCAACAGCATTTTTAGGAAAGGAAGTATCGTGTTTTTTTCTCGTGAACCGTTCTTCCTGTGCCGCTGCAACAAGTTTGCCGTCTTCTATGAGTGCTGCGGCGCTGTCGTGATAAAAGCATGATATTCCGAGTATTCTCATAATTTGCCTCAAAACATTCTTTTTGCCTTTTCAATCAAGTGGCTGTTTTCTGTCTGCTGCCAGAAGGTCTTCTGTTCTTTGTTGTCATAAACCAGTAATTTCTTTCCAGAAATCCTGACAAAAATCCATGTAATCCCGACGCCCACAGTATAAACGACCAGTAGAAGAATGTAATTAATTATGCTGCTGACAAACATTCCAAATGTCTTGAATTTGTCAAAAATCGTCAAAAAAATGTTCATGGTGTTGCGAAGTGAAGCGGTGTTTTTAAGTATTGCTGGTTAGAAGACAAACTCTTTTGCTTTTTTTCCTTCTAAAAACAATTCGTGCCATACTTGAAACGTCAGAAGCGTCCATAGTTGTCGTGCGTAATACAACGGTGCTTTATTGTAATTCTCACGGATTTTTTTAACAGCCGCTTGATTAAAAAAACCTTGTTGTCTTAGAATATCTGGGCTGAGCATAGAGTCGGTCATACTGCTTAAATCACGTGTCAGCCATAAATCAATTGGGACATAAAATCTTTGTTTTCCTCTTTGCAGTATGTTTTTTGGCAGCCATGGCTGCATTGCTTTTCTAAGCACGTATTTTTCTGTTGTGAACTTAAGCTTCATGTGTGTGGGCATTCTGAAAGTGTACTCGACAAGTTCGTGGTCGAGCAAAGGAACTCTCCCTTCTATTCCCCATGCCATGCACATTTTGTCAGACTTCATCAGCATGTGTTCTGGAAGAAGTGCTTTTGTTTCAAATGCAAGTGCGTGGTTCACAACATTGTGAGTTTCAGGTGGAAGATAAGGTGCAATGTGGTCTGTTTCTGGCAAAAGTTGTGTTGATAATTCGCGAATTTCTTCATCGCTGAACAAACCAGTGATTGTCTTGTACATGTGTGAAACTGATGAAACATTCTGCACCATTGCGACAGCTCTTTGGGTTGCAATGTCTCCGAGTTTGCTGGCATACTTGAAAATTTTGTCTTTCAAGACTGCTGGCAGCGTGTTCATTGCGAGTTTTACGCCAAGTGTTCTGAATTGTTTTGGAATGAATTTTAATGGCTGTGCGAACTTGATGAACTTTATTTGTTCATATCCTGCAAGTGTTTCATCTCCTCCATCGCCTGTTAGAATGACAGTTACTCCGCTTTTTTTTGTGTGCTGTGAAAGAACATACGTTGGCAGTTGCGCTGGATCAGCAACAGGTTCATCCATGTGATAAACAAGGTATGGAAGAAGTTTTGCAGCATCGCTTTCCATTATTATCTCGGTGTGATTTGTGTGGAATTTGTCTGCTATTGCGCGCGCGTATGGAAGCTCGCTTATTCCCTCAGAAAACCCTATTGAGAAAGACCTGATTGGTTCTGAATCTTCATGCATTTTTTTGACGTGTGACAGTGTTGCAACAACACTGCTGGAGTCCATTCCTCCGCTAAGGTACACGCCGAGCGGGACATCGCTCATCAGTCGTCGCTCTGTGCTTTTCACCAGCAAATCTCGATATCTAGAGGTGTGTTGTGCTTCGCTGCAGTGTAAAATGTTTGTTGGGCTGCTGTTCACGTCCCAGTATTTTTGAATTTTAAGCTCATTGGTTTTCAAGTCGTATGTGAGAGTATGTGCCGGCTGCAGCCGGTAAATGTGCTGCAGGATTGTTTGCGGCGAAAAAACATAACGATAAGTAAGATACTGGTGCAGCGCGCCAAGATGGACTGCCCGTGGAATTTGCGGGTGTTCAAGAAGCGCTTTTATCTCGCTTGCAAACGCGAACAGTTTATTTTTTTTATTATAATAATAATATAACGGCTTGACTCCGAGCCGGTCTCGTGCCAGAAAAAACTTTTTCTTATTTGAATCATAAATGCAGAATGCAAAATCTCCATTCATCTGCTCAACTATTTTATCGCCATATTCTTCATATCCATGAATTATTGTTTCAGTATCGCTTCTGCTCGAGTAGCGGTGGCCTCTTGCTTCAAGCTTCTGGCGCATACCTTGGTGGTTGTAAATTTCTCCATTAAAAACAATCCAGACATCCTCATTTTCGTTGTGCATGGGCTGCCTGCCGCGCTCTGACAAATCAATAATGCTCAGCCTTCGATGCCCAAGAGAAACAGCGTCATCAACAAAAATACCGTCCTGATCAGGGCCGCGATGGCTGATGCGTGCAGTCATTTTTCTGATAAGACGCTTGTCAGGTTGATTCATGCCAACAATTCCGCACATTAAAATGCTGCAAAAAGTCTCTGGTTTTAAAGGTTAGGAAAACCCGTGCTTCTTTTCTATTGTATAATTCGCTCCGCCTTGATAGTATGTCCTGATTAGAATTTCGAACATGAACCCAAAGAAAAATGTTAGCATACCAGTAATCAATAGGATGCCTGCCAGAATCAGCAGTGGGCCTGCAATTAATATTTTAATTATTATTGCCTTGATGATTTGTTCGATAAAAAGCAGCACTGCCGCCGCCCATTGTGCCATTGCGATTGTGCCGAAAAAGTGTATTGGCCTTGAGCTGTAGTCGTTCCAGAACTTGATGAACAGCAAATCAAAGAGTCCTTTAAACAGGCGTTTGGCGTTGTATTTTGTTTTTCCGAATTTGCGCTCGTGATGTGTCACGACAATTTCTCCGATTTTGAAACCTCTGTACCTGAGAACTGTTGGGATAAAACGGTGCATTTCTCCATATAATGTCAGATTGTCAAAGCATTCTTTTTTGTAAGCTTTGAGCGAGCATCCGCTGTCGTGCAGAGTTTCTTTTACTATTCTGTTTCTCACCGCATTTGCAACTTTTGAGAACAGTTTTTTTGTAAAAGGGTCTTTTCTGTTTTTTCGCCAGCCGCTGATGCAGTCATATCCCTCGGTTAGCTTTGCAATCAGTCTGTTGATGTCTGCGGGGTCGTTTTGCAGGTCAGCGTCCATGGTTACTATGATGCTGCCGCGTGCGTGTTTGATGCCGGCATCCATTGCTGCTGTCTGCCCATAGTTGCGCCTGAATTTTATCACACTTATTCTTGAATCTTTTTGGTGCAGTTTAAGCATTTCGTTGTAAGTTGAATCATTGCTTCCATCGTCAACAAGCACAACTTCAAATGGTTTTGTTATGTTGGCTTTCATAATCCTATCATACATCAAAGAAATGTTTTCCTGTTCGTTTTTTGCCGGCAGAACTATTGAGATTTCAGGTTTCATTTCACTGGCGGAAGAGCCGTTATTTATAAACGTTTGTTCACAAACTTAATAAACTGTCATAAATTAAAAAAGCTCATGGACTCTGTTTTCATAGTTATTCCTGCATTTAATGAGGAAAAGTCAATAGTTGGGGTGATTAAGGATTTGTTTAGCCGCAATTATAGAAATGTTGTTGTCGTGGATGATGGGAGTAGTGACAGAACTGCCGAGTTTGCGGCTGAGGCCGGCGCTGAGGTGTTGGTGCATCCTATAAACCGTGGGCAGGGTGCAGGGCTTAGAACAGGAACAGATTATGCTCTTTCAAAGGGCGCAGACATTATTGTTCATTTTGATGCTGATGGGCAGATGAGGGCGGAGGATATAGCGTCTCTTGTTAAACCTCTGAAGTCCGGAAAAGCAGAGGTTTCTTTTGGCTCAAGATTCATGGCAAAAAAATCAAACATGCCGATTGTGCGGAAGTTTCTTTTAAGATTTGGCTTCAAAACATTCATGAGAATCATGTATGGTGTTAGCATGAGCGACCCGCAGTCAGGTTTTCGTGCAATGACTGCTGGCGCAGCAAGACAAATTCACATAACTCAAAGAGGTATGGCGCATTGTTCTGAAATAATTGAGGAAGTTCACCGCAAAAAAATTCCATTTATTGAAGTGCCTGTAGTTATCAGATACACAGAATATTCGCTCAAACATGGACAGAGCAATCTTGACGGGTTTCGCATTGTGGCAAGGCTTGTTTGGAGGAAGCTGCTCAAATGACTCCTCTTCAGATAGTTGTGGTTTTGTTTGCGCTTTTTGCTTTCAGTAGAACTCTGCTCAGACTGCGTGACAGTAAAATAAGCATGAAAGAATTTTTGCTGTGGAACACAGTCTGGATAAGCATGGCAGTCATTGTCTTTCAGCCATGGGTAACAGATATTGTTTCGCAAAAATTCGGTATCAGCAGAGGAATTGATTTTGTTGTGTACATCACCATTCTCGTGATTCTTTACCTTATTTTCAGACTTTTTGTACAACTGGAAAGTATGGAGCAGGAACTCACAAAAATCGCCAGCACAATTGCGCAACAGCATCCTAAGAAGAAATAAAGAAATAATATGTGCGCAATAGTTCCTAAGATTTATAAATAAATGAGTTTGTGCGCCAGTCATGGCTGTTCTTGTGACTGGCGGTGCGGGTTTTATAGGAAGTCATGTAGTTGATGCTTTACTTTCAAGAGGGGATAATGTTGTTTGTATTGACAATCTGAACTCGTATTACGACCCTTTGCAGAAAATCAGGAATATTCAGCATCACCTGGATAATCCAAAATTTAATTTTTTTTGTAGGGACATTTGCGAGCGCCAGAGAATGTCAGAGATTTTTGATGTTTTTGATATAAAGAAAGTGGTTCATCTTGCTGCAAGGGCAGGTGTCAGGGCAAGCATCGAGCAGCCTCATGTGTATACTGAGGCAAATGTTGAAGGCACTGTAAACATGCTTGAGGTTGCAAAAAAGCATTTTGTCAAAAATTTTGTGTTCGCAAGTTCAAGTTCTGCTTATGGTCCAAGGGCTGAAGAGTCTTTTAGTGAGGAAACAATTCACAATGACCGGCCTGCAAGTCCTTATGCTGCAAGCAAGAAAAGTTGCGAGCATTTTTGCCACATGTACAGCAAGCTTGGCAACATTCCTGTTACTGCACTGAGATTTTTTTCTGTTTATGGGCCTCGTGGAAGGCCTGACATGATGCCTTACAAGACTGCGGCGCTGATTTCTTTGGGGCAGGATGTTCATATTTATGGCGATGGAACGACAAAAAGGGATTGGACTTATGTTGAAGATGTTGTTAACGGGGTGATTGCCGCGCTTGACGATCCGAAAGATTATGACATGTTTAATATTGGCAATTCACATGCAGTAGAGCTTAATACGCTCATCAGTCTTCTTGAACAGAATCTTGGCAAACAAGCAAAACGCGTTTACCTGCCTGCACCTGCAGGGGAGCCATCTTTTACACATGCAGACATTTCAAAAGCAAAAAAGCATCTTGGCTGGGAGCCAAAAACAAGCATTGAGGAAGGTATTGCAAGGTTTGTTGATTGGTTCAAGCAGCAGAGAAGGCAACCGCAGAAAGGGCTTGAGCTGGATTATCAGACGTGGCGTTTTAAGTAATTTCCCTGAATTCCGTTCGCCTGCGGCTCACTCCATTCTGGGAAATTTTGGGAATCGCTACTGGGTAAAATAATGCTACAGCTTTTGGAGAGGGCAAATTTTCTTCAGGGAAAAACATCCGTTATGCTCAGTATTTCCGTGTGAACGAAGTGAACTCGGAAATACTGCGTGGTTCGCAACACTTATAAATGAATGGCAAGTCTGCTTAATTATGCGTGCAGTGATTATTGGTTCGGGTTATGTTGGTTCTGTGACTGGTGCAGGTCTTGCGAGCAGGGGGCATGACGTGGTTTGTACTGATGTTGACACGCAAAAGATTGATTCTTGGAATGGGGATGTTATTCCTATCAGCGAGCCGGGTTTGTCTGAGCTTGTTTTAAAACACAGGGGTAAGAATCTTGCGTTTACAACCGATCTTGCAGGGGCGTTAAAATCTGCTGAGTTTGTTTTTGTTTGCGTGAATACTCCGCAGAAGGAGTCTGGTGTTAATAAGGGTAGTTTTGATATGAGGTATTTTGATGGTTCTGCCAGAACTATAGCGCAGTATGCTGGTGATGGCGTGATTGTTGTTGAGAAGAGCACTGTTCCGCTTAGGACTGCAGAGTATTTGACAAGGGTTTTGGAGTCAAACATGGGTGGTAAAAGATTTGCTGTTGTTTCTAATCCTGAATTTCTTGCAGAAGGAACTGCGGTTGAGGATTTTTTATTTCCTGACCGCATACTTGTAGGTGCGAAGTCTGAGGATGAATGGGCGCGGCGGAAAATGGCTGAGCTTTATTCGTGGGTTCCGAAGGAGCGTATTGTTTACAGCAATATTTGGAGTGCTGAGCTTGCTAAGCTGGCAAATAATCTTTCGCTTTCATCACGGCTGACGGCGATGAATGGTCTTGCAGAGTTATGTGAAGTGACTGGTGCGGACATCAATGAGGTGTCGGGTGTTGTGGGGATGGACAAAAGAATTGGCGCTTCTTTTTTGCGTGCCGGAATAGGGTTTGGCGGTTCATGTTTTCGCAAGGATGTGAGCGCGCTTGTTTATTTGATGGAGCATTATTTTGGGCCTGACAATCCTTATTCGAAACTGTATTCATCGATGCTTGAACTTAATGATTATCTGCGCGTCAGGTTTGTAAAGTCAATGAACTATCATTTGCACTCTTTTGGCGGTAAAACAATAGTGTTGCTTGGCTTAGCATTTAAGCCTGACACTGATGATGTGAGAGATGCTCCCGCAGTAACAATCGCGAAATATCTTCTTGAAGACGGTGCGCAGTTGCGCATTGTAGATCCGAAAGCGGTAAAGCACGCAAAGGGTGTGTTTGCGGCAGCAGGGCTTGAGTCGCGAATCGTTGAGTCGCGAATCGAATTGTTTGAAAAACCTGATGACAAGGTATTTGACGGCAGTGAGGGGATTGCGCTTGTCACAGAATGGAAAGAGTTCAAAAACATTGATTTTGCCGGCGCGGCAAAGAGGATGTGCAAGCCGGCATGGTTTTTTGATGGCAGAAACATGTTTGACCACGAAAAAATTACTTCAGCAGGACTTAATTATTATGGTGTTGGCAAAGGGGTTTTTTACGCGTGAAAAACTTTTAAAAATTCGTAATTGGTTAGGCTCTTGAAGTGAGCATTCGGTACATCTCTTCAAGGGGATTCTTCCCTTGAAGGCGAATCGTTTCGATGATGCTTAGAATTGTTTCAAGGATTCGTGCTCCTTTTTCGCTTCTGTTGCCATTGCTGAT
>JACQIC010000006.1 GCA_016198725.1 Candidatus Aenigmatarchaeota archaeon
AGTATATAAATGTTACGTTTCAGCGTAACTCAGTACACAATCCCAACAACCACTCTTTTTATCTGTGAAAATCTTATTTTAAACGGATCGGCTGTGGGGTTGTTGTCGCCTTTCGCAATAGCGTACCAGCCATTCTTGTCGTTTCCAACTTCTGCAACTCGGTGTATTATTGTGCCGTATTCTGAGTCGTAAGAAATAATGTCGCCAACCTGAATGTCATCTGCGGATTGTGGTATTATCTGGATTGCGTTTGAACCGTTGTCAATCACTGGGTCCATTGAGTTTGTGTCTGTGAATCTGGACCACTGTGCGCCTCTTATGTCGAGCAGCACTTGGTTAGGGAAAACATGAATTCTGTCTTCCGGCACCCTGTCTTTTGGAGAAGGCACATCCTCTGAGCCAAACAAACCTGACTTTAGATTCTTTGCCTGCTCAACAACAAAGCTTTCTCTGGACTGCTGTTGTGCAAGCGCAACGCCATAACCTGCAGTGAATGCAGAAGCGATTAGAATCACTATGACAAACTGTTGAATCCAGTACATGGGTTAAACGGAAGAAAGATATTAATAAATGTTTCTATTGTACGGTGATTACTATAACAATAAGTTTATAATAAAACCTTATTTGACCTTGTGGATGCAGCACACAAGCATACTCGTAACAGGAGTAATATTGTTTGTTTTATCAATCATTTTTGCAGGTATTTACAACCAGTATTTTGTTGTCGGACATGGCATTAAGATTGTTGGCTTCATGGAAGACTCGCCTGCGCAAAAAGCAGGAATAGTTGTTGATGATGCAATTCTTGCAATAGATGGCTTGCAGATTAAAACAAGCGCTGATTTTATTCAAATAATAAGTACAAGAATGTCTGGAGAGGTTATACTGGTGCAAACATTGCAAGGATTGTATCCTGTTGTTCTTGCAAAAGAGCCAGTATTTGGAAACGGCAGATTAGGTGTTTTTGTTGAAACAATCAAGACTTACCCGCAAATGCCGGTGTATGCTGATTTTACAATTGAACAACTGCTGTCAATAATATATTGGCTTGGAATGATACATTTGATAGCGGGGTTTGCATTAATTTTTGGCAGAACTGCGCCGCTTACTGAATTCTTTGCATTAAATACATTGAATGTGCTGGACTTGGTTTCAACACACTACTTTCTGCAGCTGGGGCGTGTTGAAGGAAATCCTGCTGGAATTTTTCTGCTTGAAAACTTGGGATTTTACGGCACAGCAGTGCTGAAAATAATTGTTGTCTTCATAGCAAGCGCGCTTTTCATCTGGCTTTCACAGCACAAAAAATGGCATAAAAAATCACTTGCCAGAACACTAATAGCAACACACAGAGTGCACATAAGGGGCGCAATACTTTTGTATCTTTTTGCTGTGCTGGTGAATATAGGAGTAACAATATGACTGACAATCCGACTGACAATCTGATACTTGTTGATGAGCATGATAAACAAATTGGAACAGCAGAAAAAATACACGTTCACGAGCAGGGTTTGCTGCACAGAGCATTTTCCATACTTGTATTTAACTCAAAGAATGAGATTCTTCTTCAGCAAAGGGCAAAATCAAAATACCATTGCGGAGGATTGTGGACAAACACTTGTTGCAGCCACCCGCGAAATGGAGAACTGCTTGATGCTGCCATTCACAGGCGGCTGAAAGAAGAAATGGGGTTTGACTGCGAACTTAAAAAAACAGCTAATTTTATTTACAAGGCAAAGTTTGACAATGGTCTTACAGAACACGAGCATTTGCACGTATTTACAGGATTGTTTGACGGCAAATGCAGTCCAAACCCCGAAGAAGCAGATGATTGCAAATGGATTTCACAGGAAGAACTAAGAAAAGATGTTGAGAAAAACCCTGAGAAGTACACCTACTGGTTCAGGCTTATTTTGGAAAAGTTAAATCAGCCTATCCAGCCATAAACATCAGGCATTCTGAACAGACGTTCATAAAAATCTGTCCTGTCTTTTACAGGCGCATCCTGTGGGGGATGTTTGTTTTCTGGCTCATTTTGCTGTGTTTTAGCAATTTCTTCAAGATTTTCTTCCATGAGCAGTTTGCATCTGCTGCATCTTATATTTTTGAAGACCACATAATATGTATTTTCAATTCAAGCGAAGAACTTTCAAACTCGACACGTTTTTGAAATCATTGTCTGTTGTTAGCAGAGGCAAACCATGGACGATGCAGATGGCCGCAATCATCATGTCAAGTTTTCCAATCAGCTTGCCATTCTTTTTGAGGCTGTTTTCTATTTCAATGCTTTTGAATGCAGCGGTTTCATCAAAAGCAAGCACTTCCAGTTCTTTAAAAAATTCAACTGCAGTTTTCCTTTCAGCATCAGTTCTAAGTCCAATAAAAACTTCATTCAAAGATATTGCTGTTGTGGATATTGCTTCTTCACCAAATTGAGTTTTCAACTGTTCTCCTGTTTTTGTGCCTGAAAGAACGTGAATGATTGCCGAACTGTCAAGAACTGCCATTTTAACGAACGTCTTTGAACTTTTTTGCTTTTTTATTAAATTCCAAATCTATTTCTTTTCGTCTTTTTTTAATGGCGTTCTGCCATTCAATAACTTCACCTTCAGTCTTTCTGAGAATGCCAAAATACTTGTCTAAATTAGGCTTTCGCTCTGTTCCTATTCGCACTATAACTTCACTAAAACTCTCGTCTCCGTGCTTTAAACGGTTTAATGTATCATACGCATCTTCTGTTATCGTTAAGGACTTAATAGTCATAATACGTGTAAGTGTACACTTATATTTAAATTTTTCTTTCTTATTCTATCGCACACATAAATTACTTTTTTACACGTGACTTAGTAACGTCAGCGATGATAAGATAGCAAAGTGAAACAGCACCTGAAAATGTCCCAAGCGCAATCCACCAGTCCTGCGGCATATCGCTGTATGCCAATGAAAAAATCGTGCAAAACTCTACCCCTGCAACTATTCTCGGATATTCGTACTTGTCTTCAGACGTGAATATTTTTTCAATTACGGCATCAATACTGTGCGTGTAATCTCTTAGTTTTTTTGGTTTATCCAGTTTTAATGGCATCCGCTTATTAAAACGCGGTTTTAAAACAAGCCTTTTTGGCTTCAAGTCTTTCACTCGCTCGTAAACAGTTTGTTTTCGTGAATCATCGAGCACATGATAAAACGGCAGCACAACTGCAAGTTTTCTTGTTTTGCCGCTTAGTTCATTCCTGATACGGTATTCGAGCTTTCCAATTTCTTCATCTGATAATATGCTTTCTCGTTGTTCTGCGAGCAGGCCTTCACCTGCAAGTGCTGAAATTTTTCCTTCAAACATATAATTACACAAATCATAGGCAATATCTGACTGGTCAGCGCTTCTTGGAAAGTTTACATTGAGTCCTGGGTATCGGACAAGACGCGTAAATGGGCGTATAATCCCGTAAGTAGTTCTATAACCAATCGGCTGCTCAGCTTCAATGAAAATAACTTCAGGTTTTACGCTATCAAGAACATAAAACAACCGCAGACCTTGTTCTTCATCGTGCGGGTGATAACCGATTAAAGTGAGTGTCATTGTGGCTGAAGCAAAGGTTTAATTTACGCTAATGTGTATTTTTCAGGATATAAACCTTATGCAAAGGTTTAAATATTTAAACAGCTTTACGTTTTTTTATGGGTAGCAGCGTTAGCGTAACACTTTCAGTTCCGTCTGAAATTAAGCATGCGATGGACGAGTTTGAAGAAATTAATTGGTCAGGGTACATTCGTGGGTGTATTCTTAAAAAGACTGACGAGCTTGCGTGGAAGGAAAGAATGTTGAAGCAATTTGAAACTGAAACAGAAACTGTTGACTGGGCAGTAAAACTTCAAAAAGCAGGAAGAAAAGGAAGGCTTGAAGAGCTGAAAAAGAAAGGCCTGTTATGAAAAAGGACTCTTATGAAACTGGTTGTTGACACCAATGTTCTTTTCACGTTCTTCTGGAAAAATTCTATTGCAAGAGAACTTTTTGTAAACCTGCATCTTGAGCTTTATTCTCCAGATTATGCACTCGAAGAAATAAAGAAGCATGCAGGCGAGATTATAAAAAAAACAAGATTATCTGAATCAGAATTTAATTCAATTAGGAACAAACTAGTCATGATGGTTTCATTTGTCCCTCTTGAAGAATATGGTCTAACTCTGCAGAAAGCACTCAGACTAACTCCTGACAAAGACGATGTCGATTTCTTTGCCCTTGCATTAAAGCTTAATTGTCCAATCTGGTCAAACGATTTCGCGCTAAAAGTTCAGAATCACGTCATTATGCTGAATACAAAAGACATAATCACTTTAATGGCAGCTCTCAAGGAACGTTCAGGCATTCACACTGAGCGTATTCGATAGACGACCTGAAAATTTACCTTTTTCTTTCGCCAAGCACGTACACTGCACGAAAGTCATCAACTTTCCTGCCTTCACAGTCATAGACTGGCTCAATGCAAACTGGCACTAATGCGGCTGAATACGTGTTCAAGCATTTGGAAATGTCTTCTTTTAGTATTCTTGCAACAAATGTCCACCCGTTTGCTTCCATTTTTTGTTGTTCAGAGTGTGTCCAGTTCATTTTCTTCCTGCACTGATTGTTTAATTATATTTGGATTGATTTTGTTTTCTGCTTCTGTAACAAGTTTTTCTAACAGCATGAGATTTTTCATGTGTTTACGGCACGCTCCAATCTTCACTTGCACATCGCAAGGATGGAATTCTGCATACAATTCTTGTTCAAGATACATATTGACTATCCTGTCTCCTACATCTCTATTTTCCACAGCTGCACTCATGCCGTAAACCAGTTCTGCATGTCCTTCGTTAATGTTTTCTGCGCAGATGTAACATGGGTCAAAACAAAGCCCAATTCCTAATGAAGAAGGAACATAACTTTCTGACGAGTCTGTTAGTTCTGTCATTTTCGATTAAAACAAGTGATGATTTAACATTCTTTTGCACTGTTTCGCCGCTGCGTTTTCTGCTGTTTGTCTGCTAAGGTATGCACGGTAAACTGGAACTTCAGGGTGTTCTGGTTTGCGCGTGTAATTGATAAACGCATCCACTCTCTGTTCAACAGGCAATCCCACCTGTTCGCAGTGCTGGTCAAAGTGCCAATATAATTTCTTGCGCAAGTCTAATTCATTTGTCATTTTCATTCACCTTGGTCTTTATCAGTTTCTCTTTTCAGCAAGCGTTCCAGTCCTTCTTTTGCAAGTCCAATTCCTGCGCCTGCAGCACTGCCGGCAATACCGCCTGCGGCTCCTCCACCAACAATGCCAATTGGTATAGTGATATAGCCGATAGCGGCCGTTACTATGGCCGCTCCAGATAGTTTTGTCGCAACTGAAGCAACTGCGCCAAATTCCAATGCATGTTGAACATAATTTCCAATTTCCCAACCTACAACTGAAGGGATTGCTACGCCAGCAATAGCGCCAAGAACTGCTCCTGTAACTACACCAACACCTCCGCCCATTGCAGTTACTGTTCCAGTATCACAACCGTTGTAATTATCCCTTATTTTTTCGTTGTTAGTCATTTTGTTTTTCCTACTTTTGTTGCAATACTTTTTCAAGACCGTCTCTGACTTTTTCAACGACTTCGATAATTTGATGATCATAATATCCCACACAGGTTTTAATTCCGGGCCAGCTATCAGTGCACACTTTAATTGTATCGTATGGGTGTTGTAAAATAATTCCCATAGATCCATCTGCAGGTTTAATGGCAACATCTATCGAACTTGCTATTCCAATTTTATATGTTTGAATACCATCATCATCAAGTAAGAGTTTTTCCATATACTTGCCACGTTGAGATGCGACAGTTTTTAATGCATCCACAATTTGTGCACCCGTAACAATCCTGTTAAGTTTCACTGTTCTCCTTACATCTAATTCGTTTGTCATTTTTATTTCCTCCCTTTTGGTAATTTGATCTTCAGCGCGTCAAGCATTTCTGTGCATCTGTTTCTGAGTGTTGTTTCTGTTATGCCTGCTGCTTCTGAGATTCTTTTTTGCGTTATTTTTTCTTTGGTTTGCAAGCTTGCAATGTACAGTGCAACAGCTGCTAAGCTTGTTGGGTTTTTTCCTGATATTCTGCCTGTTGTTTGGTATTGTTTGATGAGTTTGCTTGCTGTTACTTGTGTTTTGTTTGCTATTCCAAGGTTGTTTGCGTACCTTACGAGGTAGTCCATTGGGTTTGTTGGCATTGTTTTGAGTTTTAGTTCTCTTAGCAGTAGTTTGTATGCTTTTCCAAGTGTTTTGAGGTCTATTTTGCATGCTTCTGATACTTCTCTCATTGTTTTTGGCAGTACGAAGAGCTTGCATGCTATGAATAGTGCTGCTGCTACGAGGCTGTCTGAGGCGCGTGCTTTTGTGAGTCCTCTTTCTGCTGCTGCTCTGTATATGCCTGCGGCTTCTTTTTCAACTCCGTCTGTCACGTGCAAATGTGAGGATACTGTTTTTAGGTGGCCGAATGCGTAGTTGAGGTTTGCTTCAAGGCTTGAGCTTGTCCACCTGTTTTTTTTCTTGATTCTGTTCATGAGGTATTTGGTGTTTTTGTCAAGTTTTGAGAAGTCTGAGTTGTTGCCTATTTCTGTGATTAGGTTGTTTGCTATTCTTGGATCAAATGGCGCTCCTGCGCGTGAGTTTGATTCTCCTGATTCTTCGTCTCCTGACCAGTCTCTGCCAAAGTCTACGAGGCTGTCGTCAACTACGTAACTGCATTGTTTGCATATTGCTTCTCCGCGTCTTTTGTTGATAAAGAAGTCTCCGCATCCGCATTCCGGACATTTTTCAGTTTGTATGCTCATTTCGCCCCTCCAATATAATTATTGTGATGTGTATTTTGTATTATATATGTTCGGTTATATATAAACCTTTCGGTTTTCACT
>JACQIC010000069.1 GCA_016198725.1 Candidatus Aenigmatarchaeota archaeon
AATATTTAAATGCAAAATTTATATAAGATATATGAAAAAGATATATAATTTAATGTGGAAGATTTCCATTAGAATTTTCTGAATTCGCGCTTTTAGCGCTCATTCGCAAAAATTCAACAGTGTAACAACGCTGACTGAATTTTCTCTGAGTGAGCGAGCCGAAGGCGAACAAACTCGGGAAAATACGGAGGAAATAACCATGAATCAGAAGGACGTAAGAATTTTTGCCTGCCTACGACAGAACGGAAGAATGCCAATTTCAAAACTATCAAAACAAACAGGAATGCCAGTCAGCACAATATTTGACCACCTAAGAACAAATCCCGTAATACAACGACACGTAACCCTGCTTGACTTCCAATCACTCGGCTTCTCCACAAAAGCAATAGTTCTTCTCAGAGCAAACAAAAACAAACAAGAACTCTACAAATACCTGTCAGCACACTTCAACATAAATAACCTCTGCAAAATCACCAACGGCTATGACTACTGCTTTGAATGCGTGTTCAAAAACATGAGTGAACTTGAAAAGTTCCTTGATACACTCGAAGAAAGATTCGAACTCAAATCAAAAAACGTGCACTACATAATCAATGAAATCAAACGGGAAGCATTCCTATCAGACCCAAACACTTGTGAACTGATACTTAATGCATAAAACCTCGAGTTCGCTAACGCTCACACGAGGTTTTTCAACACTCCGCAGGTAACGCTACGGAGGGTTTAGCTTCGAAGAGTTGAATTTTCGCGTATGAGCGAGCCGCAGACGAGCGAATACAGAAAATTCTTTAGAAAACTTTAAATAACACCAAACAAGACTAATCAGAAAAAGAGGCAAAAATGAAAAAAGCACAAGGCTTGCCAATATCAACTGTTATTCTCGCAACACTTGGACTAGTGGTGTTGGTTGTATTATTTGCAATAACAACTGGAAGATTGGCAATATTTTCTAAAGAAGTACAAAAGTGTGCATTCAATGCGTGCATAACTCGACAGCAGTGCCAGGATGCAGGAGGGTTTCCTCTACCAGGACAATGGCTCGACGCCAATGAAGTACCCTGCAAAGGCAGCAGCGGTCCATCAGAAAAAGTGTGCTGTTCAGCAACCAGAACCAACTGAGATTTAACGACGATTCAATCAGACACTCAATCTCAACTACAAAACTATTAAATAATTGACAATAACTGATAGATGTATGAGTAAACAAGCTCAAGAGTCTGAACAGTCAACATTATACTGGTTGATATGGGTTGCTGTTGCTGCGATAGTTCTGATTTCTATTTTTCTACAGTTCAGAAAATGAAATAAAAATCCCAATCTCCGCAAGCGGCAGGGTATTATAGACAATAGTTGGGATTTTTAATGTTATGATACCCCGCAAAAAATAATGGAGGTAACGACACCCAATCACCTCAAGAGGCGGGGTATCCTAACAAATGAAAACCTTTATTTAGTTAAGAATCACCTGAACGCAGCGTAGCGAAGTTCAGTGATTCTTATGAGAAAGGCAATGGAAATGGCAACAGTAGTGGCAATAATTATTACACTTGCAGTTGGCGTTGGCACGGGAAGCGTAGTGTACAAGTCAATCAAGGAATTTCAAAAAAAAGGAGATATTGAAAGATGCCACACGAGCACAGCATTTATTTCAAAAGGAAGATTAGAAGCAGAAAGGCAAGGCAGGATTTTCTCAGCAGTTTATCAGGATCCTGTAAAGCTCGATTGTCCAGTAATATCAAAAGATGTTTCAGAACCAATGCATATAGCAGACGAACTTCGCAGTTGCTGGTATAAAACAGGAGGCAAAAATAACAGGCTCGGGTTCAAATACCACTCTCTTTTAATGGGCGAAACAGATTATGAAAAAGATTTCTGCATTGTTTGCGGAGAAATCACGCCAACAAAAACAATCTCAACCAGCATTGTTGGAAAGTTTTTGCTTAACCGAAAAATAGCAAAAGGCGCCGGAGCAGGAAAAAAATACATAGAGTATCTTGAAACAAAATGGACAGAAGGATTGACAGGCGAGTGCATAAATCAGGACGCTGCCTGCTACTTCCTGAACCCTTCTGTAAAGCGAAGAGCGCACTTTGCGTATTGTAAACCAGATATGACTCGCCCTGATATTGCTCAAGAGCCTGGCTGTATGCAAAGCTTTGAAAATTTTGAAACAGGCAAAAAATATTCTGTCATCTTATTAAGCAGCGGAATAAATCTTGATATTGGCGGAGAACCAACATATACTCACGCATTTATCACTCCAACAGACAATATTCAAAACATCAAATGTGACGAGTTTTATTATCAGGCAGAATGAAAAAAGCACCGATGTATTTTGTAATTGGAATGATAATACTGGCAGTGTTAGTCATTGGTGCCCTGAAATTTCAGCTTGAATTCCACCAAAGCCTTGCTGGCAAAAAAACAAAAGAAGACTGCAAACTTTCTGTGCTGGCAGCATCAAAGTTAAGAATCAAGGATTTTGAGCTGGTACGCAATATTGACTGCTGTCAAAACAATTTGGTTGTAAAAGACAAAAAAGAAGTTGTTCCAGCAATTGCCAAATCTTTATACGACTGTTATTTTCAGTTTCTCAAAGGCGAAGCAAACCTGTTTACTGGTACAGGAAGCTTTTGTTTTATCTGCTCAACTATTCACTTTGAAGGCAGTGCGGCACAGGGTGATATTGAGGAGGTTTACAATTATTTATTTACGAAAAAACCACCTGCATCATTCAACACTTACGCAAAGGAATTTTTTGGCGCCGAACTGGAGCAAAAGCGGGAATTTACAAGACAAAACATCAGACTGCCAAACAAGGATTACATGGTGATTTTCCTGCACGACAGACAGCCAGAACCAGCAGTACCTCATCTTCCGCCTGAAGAAGGCATAGTTGTCAATAAGCGTGCGGATGACATACGAAGCAGTTTCATGTTAATGCCAACAGATGATGAATATTTACGCAACATTCAATGCAAGCCAGTAAGGACCTGTGATAGTGTTTAGCATACTATAAGAACAAATATAAATAAGCGTTTCTTAATGTAAAATAACAACAGAACAAAATGCAAATAACAGCAAACAAAAAGGGACAAGCAGGATGGACAACAGCAGAGATTATTCTTGGAGTCATACTTCTCATAGTTCTTATAACTATTATTGGCTATTTTGTTGTTAAACAACAAGGACTAACAACAGAGTTATTCCCATGAACAAAAAAGCAATGGAAACAGCTTACATAGTTGAAATCGTTTTGGTAGTCGTTGTTATTATTGCTGTTGCTGTCGGAATAATTCTAAAACTCCCTGAGCTTGCAAAAAAAGCAGAACCAACACTGCCCTGCCCCTCAAATGCGTTTGATGTTCAAAGCGACTGCACTGATGCCTGCCCAGATTCTTGCGCGCAAATTGAGAATACAAATTGCTGGAAATGCCAGTCATGAGAAATTCTTAAGAAAACCTTAAAAACTTGAGTAAATTCTGCAAACATATGCAAAAAAGAGGCCAGGGAATGCAAACAGAGGTTATAGTTGCAATAGCACTTGCTCTTGTAGTGCTTGGCGGACTTCTTTACGCTTATTTATCGGCCTATGGAAAGTTTCGCGGAGCATCCCAGTCATGCGAAGCAAATGGCGGAAGATGCGTTAGCGGAACAAGCCCAACTGTTTGCGCAGAACACAACGCAAGACCATATCAGCAGTACACCTGCACTGAACAATTCACTTGCTGTCTGGAGAACTGACATGAAAAAAGCAATAAGCGGCACAGCACTCATAATTGCGGCTCTTGTCATAGCCGTTGTAGTCATTTTTGCTTACAGCATTTTTTTTGTAGAACAAATATCAAAAACAAAAGGACTCATTGGCAAAATAGGAAGAGCTGTGGAAAACCAAGCATGCAAACAACAAGGAGACACTTTAAAACTCAGATTAAACCAGCAAACACTTCCCGCAGAAAGAGATACTGATAGTGATGGTTATCCCAACAGCTGTGATTTTTGCGAAGGAAACAGCGCCGGACAAGGAGACGATAGTAATGATGTTGATAATGACGGGCTTCCTGCGGACTGCGATGACAATCCAACAGAACCAGTAAAACCAGATGCTTCTTTCAAAAAAATCTGTGAAGATAAAAGTGGAACGTGGCGAGAGGAACCCCCGAAATGCACGCTTCAGAATCAAAACTAAAAATCTCGAGTTTGGCTTTGCCTCACATGAGATTTTTTCACAAGAAAGCACAAACCATTCCTATTCTAACCATTATTGAAACTGTTCTTGCGCTCCTTCTTATTGGCTGGGCCGCATGGTTTTTTGGAAGCATGTACGGCATGTTCGGCAATGACGAAAACATGGCAGCTCAAGCATCATTTGACAGTCTTGTGGCTAAAATAAACCAACTCATAAATGACCCACGACCGCTGGCGTACACAACGATGCCGTATTATTTGGGTGATACGTATTCCGTTGCAGGCTATAGAAGAAGCGGGGTCAAATATAGAACTTGTGGTGTAGAACAAATTGAACAAAACTTGGGATATCCTTCCTCAGGACAATGGGCTCCTGTTTGTGCTGAGCCCAATTGCATTTGTCTGGAAAGAGGACCGAGTCGTGAATTTGTAAAGTGCACATCAACAAGAAATTATGACCTTTATTTCAGCCTTGTTGAAACACCACAAGAAAACAGTTTTAGAAACACTGCACGCGGCAGTTTGATAGGCGCAGCACGATTTCCCGATTACCTCACTCCATATGAATATGGTTCTCTGCGTGATCTTGTTCTCTTATCAGGCAGGCAGTCTGGCTGCACTGATATTGAAACAGTATTTCCTCTTTATATCGAAAAACACAATCTAATTACAAAAGAAAATGGCAATATTGTTGAAAAAAAAATACTCTACTTTACCTATGGCGGAAGCCAACAGAAAATAAATGAGCGGTTAACAAATCAAGTGAGAAGATCCATCGCAGTACATGTGCGCCTTGCTGATGAATCGAGCGATATTCAAGAAAAAATCAGACTTATGCAGCGGCTGAAGCAGTATAATCTTAATTCTGATCAGCAAATAATTGTTTTAACAAAATTGTGCGATTACGCAACGCAAGCACCTGACTGGCGTTTGAGCGCAAACTATTGCAGTGATTTATTAGCACGATTTGCATATGAGGTATATCCTGAAATTTATGAACCTGCTTATGTTAATTATGCAACTGCGCTTGTTCAGACAAATAACCTTGTGCAATTGACTCAAGAACTTGTAGATGACGGCGGCAAGATTTTCACTGCAACAAACTCCCCTGAAAACAAAAGAATCCTTTCCTACACTCTGGGAAGTTATTTCCTGCTAAAAGCATTTGATACAAGAGTTGCTCCTGCAGAACAGGTTTTATTTGCAAGAAGAGCAAGTTATTATTATGATTTCTTCCTGCAAAGCCCAAATGAAAAATATTTTATTGCAAACAGAAACATGATAGAACTGGTTAACAAACTTGAAGGCAATCAAAAGGCAGGCGAGTTTGCAGATTCCAAAATTACGGAGTACAGAAATGTTTTGGAAACATTAAGAGTTCGCGGCGGCTACCCTCCTGAAATCGAACCTCGTTATAAAATTCTTGATGCATCATATGGGCAAGCACTTACGCAGCAAAAAATAAACAGAATCAGTGAAGATGTTGAAGCCGAAATCCAGTATTTTGAACAAAGAAAAACAGCTCTTCAACCACAGGTTGCATGAAATCCCAAGCAGTTCCGGAAATGTACTTGTTTTTGATAGAGTTAGTTCTTGTTGTAATGTCTGGCTGGATTATTTACGAAAAAGTAAGCAGTATTGAAAACGACCACATTTTTGAGCAAAAATTTTTTGCAAGAGACTTGGCATTGCTGGTTAACATTCTGCCAGCAGCACATGGCAATCTGGCATATGTTTATAGCCGTGAACTTTTAAACAAAAATGATGTTTCGATAAGCAAAGAGTTTGTACAAGTCGGAGAAGCGAAGTATCCTGTCACACTTCCTGAAAACGAGCAATTAAATCTTTTATTTGAAAAACCACCACGTTTGAACTTTTATTCAGAAGGAGGAAAAATAAACATTGATGACAACATCAATGCTGAGCTAAACGTGTTTCAACTTTCTTGTCCTGCAATTGAAACACCCATCACACGAATAATCATTGATCCTGCACACGGCACAGGCACAGGAAGGTTTTCAGGCAGTGAAGGACTGCGCGGCGTTAAAGGCGCTGAAGCAGAAGTTGTTCTGCCAATTGCAGCATCTTTGATAGGCAACAGCAGAGCGCGCAACATTCCTGCTGAAAGCACCAGAAGCACATCCCTGCAGGAAGCGAAAAGAGTGTCTGAAAGAATAGCAGTAATTCCGCGCGATGCCACAATTATAGGGATTTCTGCTGCAAAAGAAGAACGGCATCGGAATGTTCTAAAAATATACCTCAATGCGCAGTCTCCAAATTATGAAAAAAGTTATGCGTTGGCATGCAGGATTCTCAACAAAATAACTAAAGAAAATGCCGTCACTGGAGCATCAATAGTTCCTGTTGACATAAGCAGACTCAGACAAGATGATACCGAAACAGCCGATATTGACGAGCAGGGCATACTGACGGTTCTTCTGGCAGATAATCAAGGAGTTTATATCGAACTTGGAAACATTGACAATCCCAACAACACTCTTCTTCAAGCATCTATTGCTGAACAACTCTTTGAGGCATTGCGATGAAAAAAGCACAAATGTTAACCTACTTTACATGGATTCTTCGCATTACGTTCATGACTGCAGTTATTTTGTCAATCAGCATACTGGTGAACGCGTACATAAATGCCAGAATAGACGTGGTTCAACTACAGGCAGCAGTTTTGAATTACAGAATACTGTTTGACAACAGTTTCTCTTATACTGATAAATTTACTGGGCGCACATACCCCTTAATCTACGACTATGAAACTCTAAGAATGCTAACTGTTGATGATTTTGGTGCAAAAATAAGTTCAAGACTTGGCCGCAATTCTGAACTCTCTGGCGCGAAAATAACTATCCACAGAGCTTCGCAGGAATTATTTGGCGACAGCATAACAATAGTTGAAAGGCCTGAATTTGTCAGGACATTCTATTATAACAAGCAAGCATTTGACAGGTTTTCTTCACTTGCAGAATCTTTTGTTTTTAGAGAACAGGCACTGCAGATGTCAAGGATTTATCCCCTTTTTATTCACCAGTCAGGCAAGTTAACAAACGCTGATATGACAATTGAGGTATTTGTGCAAAAATGAACAAAAAAGCAGGAATTCCGGCCTACTGGGTTGATTTTGCAGCATATTTTATTCTTTTCTGGGTAGTTATATTCTTTTACATCACTATCCCTACAGAAAATTCAAGCGAGAAAACCATAAAAACAATGCCGGTGAAACAGGAATACAGCTATTCTGACAACATGCTCATAGCCATTGAAGCGCTTTCCGCCCCTTTTGGTGAGAAGAAATCTGTTGCAGATGTGATAACTTCATTTCCTCAAAAATTTGAGTCTGACCCTACCTTGCATGAAAGAGATGCTTCTGCACAAGCCGTTCATGATTACATCAACGATATTGTCAAAACTACTGTTGATGCGGGGAGTTTACCATGCACTGTTTATTACAAAGTCGGCGGACAGGAACTTTACTATGCAGGAGACGGATTCAGAGAATCTGAATTGCAAATTAAAATTCCGCTGCCTTCTGTCAAACAATATTTATTGTTTAGTATTGACATAAATTGTCCTGAGGCGCAACGATGAAAAAAGCAATGATTTTCAGCATAAGTCTTCTGCTAATAACTTTATCTGCATTAATCGGAACACTTCTGATAGTGTCTAAACTTGAAGGCATAATTTCTGGAGCTTCATTTATTGGAGGTTCGAGCAGTGCAGTTCTTAGAGCATATGCTGACCAACAGGCAGTGCTGTTTCAGGTTGACCAGATTGCAAAGTACGCACTCGTCGATGCTCTTGAAAAACTTGCAGAAAACGGCGGCGGAGTTGCCGGCTGCAGTGAAACATTACAAAACAACAAACAATACACACTATGGAACTCGGCAAGCAACAATCAGGAAATAAAATGTTATAAAACTGCACAGATTGACGATTTACTGAAGAATAAATTTGTCAAGTCTTTTGAAACCCAGTATCAGTTGATTTCTGCAGAAGGCAACCCATTGAATGGCAATGATTATGATTTTTTTGTTGAACCAAATCCCCTGACATTACACGGAATTGCACAAGTGCCATTTCAGCTTCCAATCACGCTTGGAGAAACTCAGACAGGAGCGCTTTCATTCAGTCCATCATTTAAAGTCAAAATTGCCTACGACTTCAGGATTTACGATGCGCTTTACGCATTTGCAGACACAGTGCTTGCAAACTGTCCAACAACAGATGACAAACAAACTTGCATAAAAAATGTGATGACAAAAGTTCCACAAGAATATACTGTTCTGTTAGATGGAAATTCAGAAGATACTTATTTATTCACTGCAAATACAGTGCAGTTGTATGAAAATCCTTATACTGAAGAAGCAATTCCGTCAATACGTTTCGCGCTCAGTCTAATATGATAACAAGAGTTATATGATAAGAGTTCATAAAGTTTAAAAGCAAGACGACGATGTATGCTGCCATGCCACAACTGATTATTGACACTGCAAACCTTGAAGAGATTATTGCTGCCAGACAAACAGGACTTCTGGCTGGCGTAACAACCAACCCAACTCTCGTTGCAAGACAGGTGAAATTGCTGAAAGCGCAAGGCCAACAAATTTCTCTTGCGGCTCTTTACGACAAAATAATTGAATCGGCAGGAAAACAGGCGTGCACTAGTTTTGAAGTTATTGCAACAGATTATACTGGAATGATACTGGAAGGCAGAAAAATACACAAAAAATTTCCAAATGCATGGGTTAAGGTGCCTGTCTGCACTTCTGTTGATAATCAAAACGAACTGTTTGAAGGCCTACAGGCAATCCATGACCTTTCCAATGAAGGCATCAAGATAAATTGCACGCTTATCAACATGGCAAGCCAAGGAGTGCTTGCAGCAATAGCAGGAGCGTATGTTTTGAGTCCTTTTACTGGAAGAGTTAATGATTTACTCAGGGAAACTCTGCAGCAAAAGTTCATGAAAGAAGATTATTATCCTGCAACCGGACAGATTATTAACGGCGAAGAAGTCATTGACAAATACGGCTGTGCAGTCTCTGGAGTTGACATGGCGCGCCAGCTCGTACAGCTTTTACGAAACATAAACTCTTCTGCAAAAGTTCTTGCGGCAAGCGTAAGAAACAAGCATGAAGCGCACGAGTGCGCCTCAATTGCAGGAGTTGATTACATAACAATGCCTGCAAAAGTCTTCATGTCGGCAGCGCCAGACATGCCACAATCAAGACTGGTGGCAAAAGCCGGCGGAAAATATCATTATCCTATGAATTGGGAAGAATTGTGCTCTTTGAGGGAAAAAAATGAAATTCTAATCAGTGACTGGATTTACCACCCCAAAACAGTTGAAGGAATGAAAGGATTCCTAAATGACGCAAAATGCATTGAAAAGGAATATAGAGAACTATTTGTTTGAGAATCAAAACGCATAAATACCCCCGCCTTACTGTTTCTTTTATGATAAAAATACCTTACGAAGAAATCATTGCAAAAATAAAAGAACAAACAGGAATATCTGATACTGAAATAGCAAGCAAAGTGCAGACAAAGCTATCACAGCTTGCAGGACTCATTTCAAAAGAAGGCGCGGCACACATAATTGCCAATGAATTAGGCATAAAACTCATAGAAGCAAACGGCAAAATAAAAAATGCATATCCTGGAATGAAAGGCATGAGCATAATAGGACGGGTGCAACAAATTTATCCACCAAAAACATTCCAAAGACAAGACGGCAGCACAGGAAGCGTTGGAAGCTTCCAACTGGCAGACGACACGGGAAGCACAAGAATTGTTTGCTGGAACGACCAAACAAAAATCCTTGAAACACTTACACCCGGAAAAGTCGTCAGAGTAACAAATGGCATTGTAAGGGAAAACCGAGGTTTTGTTGAAACTCATTTGAATGAACAGTCAAAAGTAATTGTGGACCCGCCAGGAGAAACAGTTGCAGATGTACCAGCCAAAACACTTAGTCGAAAAAGCATCAAAGAGCTCCAGGACAACGAAGGTGTGGAACTTCTCGGCACAATAGTACAACTATTCAACCCAACATTCTACGAAATATGCCCGCAATGCGGCAAAAGAATACGAGCAAGCCCAACAGCAACATTCATATGCGATTTGCACGGCACAGTTACCCCTGATTATGGTTATGTACTTAATGTTTATCTTGACGACGGCACAGACACAATACGATGCGTATTCTTCAAAGAACAAGCAGAAATTCTTATCAAAAAGAAAAAAGAAGAACTGCTTGCGTACAAATCACAGCCAGAACTTTTTGAAGCAGTGAAAACAGAACTGCTGGGAACCATTGTGAAACTTGCAGGCAGAACAAAAACAAACACGTTCATGAATCGGCTTGAACTTAATGTGAACTCAGTAATTCTAAACCCGGACCCGCAAGAAGAATTGAACAGGATAAACGCAACGCAGGCACAATAATAAATAATGAAAGACATAAAACCGTAGTTATATATTTAAGTGACGTATTTTTTACACAAATTCAGTGAGCAAGCTGTGAAGCAGACAAACTCGTGAATTTGGGGCTATAGTCTAGCTTGGTATGATGCAAGGTTCGGGAAAAGGGGCTCCAGCGGCCCCTTTGAACCCCCAGCGACCTGCTGCGAAAAACCTTGTGGCCCCGGTTCGAATCCGGGTAGCCCCATTTTTCGAGATTTGAACCGTGAAGGTTCTTTTCTTCATTTTCTCTTCTATAGAACGTGCAATTTTGAGCAATGTTTGGGTTTGTCATGGTTCACTTGTTTTGCGTTTTTGATTGGTTTTGACGGAACTCGGCTTTTCGCTCCTGTTCTGTTAATCTTGGACAAGGTTGTTCCGTCGATAGCGTTCATAAACGTTTCCCTGCTAATCAGGATTTGAACCGTGATGACTAACTTGAATTGTTTGAAGTATCGGAATTTCATAGCCTCAATGAGAATTGCGTGGTAATTCCGAGTGTGATCAAAAACAGCTACAATTCACAATGATATTTGGCGGTTTTTGACATTTTCTGTATTTGTGAGCTCAGCATAGTAATCGTTGGAAAATTAACAGTAATTTTGGTTTGAGAGTGCTGTGGAGTGCGCGTATGTCTTTCGCTTCTGCAAGCGTTATGGGTTTCGCATAGTATTTGGCGAGGTTGCGTTTTTCACGAGCGTTATCAAGCTTGGCGATTTCGGCGGGGCTAATATCGGGAAATTTCTGAAGGTATGCGATTGAGGCAACGTGTGAGTATGATTTGTAGCCTTCAAGCGCGAGCAAGGAATCGATAAGCTCGCGGAGTGCATCGTATACTGTTTCGTAGGTGAGAAACGCTGACTGCTCGGTTAATGGCATGAGTTGAGCATATTTTATTCTTTTTTCAGAGAATTCTTTGAGAGAACGTGCCAAGGCAATATCGCGTAGACCTTTTCTCACGTCTCCGTTTGCTACGAACTCTTGAAATTCCTTCATAGTGCGAGATACCCTTTTAGTATAATACCGTTTGCAAGATTAGTTAACAGGTTTTTTCCAACAGTTTTCAAATCTATTTCGATGAGCTGAATGTGCCGTTTTAATAGTGTTTCGAATTTTGAAAGATCGAGATGTTCTTCACGCTTTGTGATAATTGCAAGGTCGATGTCGCTCTTGTTGGTATCTTCTCCCCGACTATAACTTCCGAAGAGAATGATCGCTTCAGGAGCACCGTATGCGTCATTCAAATATTCTATTAATCCTGAAAGAATGATGCTGTTCATATTGTTCAATCGTTTAAGCTGAACAAACAATGGATTATCACGGCTGGCAGTGACCTCAAGTACTGCCTTTGTCTTTTTGGTACGCAACAGGTGTTCTTTTACGAGCAGTTGGACATCTCGAAGAACCGTATTTGGGTGCAGTCCTGTTTGGCGTGCGATCTCTCGTATATGCAAGCGTCCTTCAGGGTCTGTGAAGAACAGTTCCAACACTAAGCTATTGTATATTTTTTTGTTCATTTGAATAATATTTTGTACAGTTGTACAAATTAATATATAAATCTATCGCTTTTCTTCGTCATCCCAATCAGAAGCCAATAATCAAACAACGCATCAAACAAAGCTTAGAAAGGAGAAACACAACACCAGCTTACAAGGTGAGAATTATATAATCGTTTTGATAGTGAACGAGGACCGAATAATTACTGAAAGAGGAACGACACATTTTAAAAGATAACACTCATGATTCATCAGAATGAGTATTAAAATCGTTTTTCAAATTTTAGTAATGGTGCTTGTTGTAGTTATTTCTGGCTGTATTACACAAGGCAAAATAAAAGAAACGGGTATTATGGTATCTTTATTAGAAACTCATGGTCAAACTGGATACTTTCAGAATACAACTATTTATGTTGATGGCAGTGTAGTCATGCAGGGTAAAATAAATAAAACATTTTCAATTGATAAACAAGAACTAGATGAAATTAAAGAAAAATTAGAGGACCAGAAAATGGTTGGTACACTTGCTGAGAAAAAATTTTGGATAGCAGGTGAAGGCTGTGGACGTAATTACCTTACAGTTTATTATGAAAATTTTGTAGGCATGGCTGCATGGGAATGTTTGATTAATGCTCCACAATCATTGGTTGAATCTATATCAATTATAAAAAATACAACAATTAATTAGTATCAAACATTGAAAAGCTCAATCCAAATCGTTTAGACAGTCTTGCAAGTTCTCACGTTGTAGGATGGTGTTTTGGGTCGAAAAATCAATAGTTATTTTGTGTGAAAAAACGTAGAACAGTATTTGTTTGACTGCTCGTCGAAACATCATTTGCATATAGAAAATAATGGCGAAAAATGCATTTTCCAGAACAAAAAAGAAGGTTTCCAGATTTTAATAACTGTCCAAGTATTGGGATGCCGATTTGAACCAAGCATAGTCAGTTTAATACTCGTATAAACCACACAAGAACCTCTTCAATTCTGACTTGTAAAACTGTTGGAAAAGGCGACAATTTTTATGTACATTATTCTTCTTTTCTACAATAGGGTAATCATTCAGTTGTTTGAAGTGGGCTGAGGATAAAATGGAGTCCTTGGAGCACGTTTATTTATCTGAGTCAGAGTGTTTGGATGATGCTTGAGAGTAGTGCGGTGACTGATGCGCCGCGGATGCTTCTGCTGCCGA
>JACQIC010000070.1 GCA_016198725.1 Candidatus Aenigmatarchaeota archaeon
ACAAAAAGAAGACCCATCAGCCAGCTCGCACAAATCACCGCCCGCATAGTCCTCCACAACAGAAGAAAACTATCCTACTTTAACAAATTAGCAGCCGCGGCCTGCTAATTTCCGCGCAAAGCCTGTTGTTTTAACCATTCTATTAAAGTCGAGTTTGAAGAGTTATAGATAAGATACTTATGTTCTGCATGTTTAAAGTCATTATGACAAACCTAAAAAACCTCAAACAACTGTTTCAAGCAGGAATTATGAGCATTGCAAAATTTCCCGCGAAAAACGATTTTGATATTTCAAAACTTGACACGCTCGATGGCTATACAGTGCCTTTGACAAAGGAAGATTATGGCGCAAAAACACCAGTCATGTGGAATACTGTTTATGAAAAACTTAGACTGAATTTGCGCAACATCATGGTTGTTGCTCAAGAAAAAGATTTGGAAACCATCACTCGCACGTTCAGGCACGATCCAAAATATCTTGGTGGCGGTGTTGCTGGCGGATTTAAAGAAGTGATTATCAAATATCTCGATCAAACTATTCCTGAAGATTTACAATCTGTTAACATCATCGTTAAAGAAAACGGTCGCTTGATTGGATACAATACAGACGCGCAAGGATTTGTTAAAAGCTTAGAAGACACATTGGCAAAGATGGGCAACCATCTCAATGGAAAGCATGTTGTGCTTTTTGGCGCAGGCGGCGTTGCAAAAGAAGTTTCCAAACTTCTTGCCGAAAATATGATTGGCAGGCTGACAATTATTAACCGTACGTATTCAAAAGCAGTTGCTCTCGCTCATTCGCTCAATCAGAAATACAGAGATTTTGCATTTGGAGTTCCAGAGGACTTAACCAGAGGAGTGACGCTCAACATGATTAATGACGCCAAGCCTGATATTTTTATTAACAGCACTGATAAGGGCAGAGACGGCACATACGAAAATGATGCAGCATTTGCGCCATCAGGCGATTACAACAATTCTATGGCGCTTGACCTTCTTCGACAATTGCGTGCGCACCACCCTACTGTTATCATTGCAGACATTGTTCTTACAAAAAAAGAGAAAACTCCAACTATCCATCTTGCAGAACTCGCGGGCTTCCCTCCCTCGCAGCTGCTGGATGGAAATCCGATGGTAGTTAACCAAGCAGCACCAGCATATAAGCGCGTTGAACAAGCAAACCGCCAGCATCATCCTATTTCAAAGCCGGAAAACGAGATAAGAGAAATAATGCAAGAGGTGACACTATGAACAAAACATGTTGTTTGTGCAGCATTCCAACACACAAGAAAAATAATCGGAAGAAAATAAAAATCTCAACCGCCGCAAGCGGCGGGGTATTATAGACAATGAGTGTTGAATTTTTAATGTTGCGGATACCCTTCGATACGATATACGCAGCATTAACTCCGCCGTTGCAAGCAATGGGGTATTCGCAACAAATTAAACATAAGTTTTAATTAAATGACAACATCTTTAAATACTAAAACTTCAAAATAGGCATTGTATGAAATATATCGTTATTGCACCAGTTGGCGATAATCTTGGCGCACTTTTTATTGGAATACGAGATTTTCCTACAGAAAAAGTTGTTTTACTCACTCCTGAGAACAAACTTAAAGATGCACAAAAAATCAGCGAACAACTAGAACAGTTCAAAATAGGAGTTCAAATCATTGAAATCAAAGGCAACATCTGGGAAGAAATGTTCAGGAAAATAGCAGAAATAAGAGACCGTTACACTGGCAAAGATTTGATTGTGAATACTGCAACAGGAGACCGCATTACAACCTGTGCTGCAACAAGTGCTGCTTTTGTAAATGGACTTAAAGCAATCGCAATAGAAGGAAACGAGTCAATGCTTTTGCCAATTCTAAAATTCTCTTACTATCGATTGTTATCAGATAAAAAACTTGAAATTCTCGAAGTGCTTGCCAAAGACAAAACATGCTGCCAAAGCCTCGATGATCTTGCAAAGCGGGCAAAAATGAGTCTTCCTCTTATTTCTTACCACGTTAATGGAAACCTCAAAAGTGAAGGGCTTGTAAGTCTGGGACTTGTTGAAACATCAGAAAAAAATGGAAAAGTCGCGATTTCACTAACTATGCTTGGCAGATTACTTATTAAAGGCTATGTTAAGCCAAGCAACCAAACAAAGTAAGGAGGAAAAACATAAAATGGCAAATGATAAAAGCGAATACGGACCGACATTGTTGCGGCTTGTGCTGGGCCCACTTTTTTTGATACCTGGATTTAGCAAACTTGCAAATCCAAGCATGATAACCCAAATGCTTGAAGGATTAGGGTTTCCTGCACCGGCCTTCTTTGGCTGGCTATTGCTCTTGTCAGAAATTATTTTCGGAGCAAGCGTTCTTTTAGGCTGGAAAGTCAAATACACTGTATGGCCTCTCACAATAGTGCTATTAGTGGCTGTAGCAACTGTCTATGTTCCAAAGCTGGCAACAGACCCCATGGCAATGATAAGCGTCCTGTTCCACGCTCTTGGAATTGCTGCACTGATTAGTCTTTCCCTAACCGGACCCGGAGCATTGGCAATAAGCAAAGAGTAATTTATTTTTTTCTTTTTATCTATACTCACGGACAAAATCACATCAGCCGCAGGTCATTGATTTTTTCAAAATGTTTCTTGTTAAATGCCAGAAGTTGACAATCTTTTGCAAGGCAGGTTGCGGCAATAAACAAGTCCCGTAAATCTATAATTTCACCTCTGCTTTCCAGCTCTTTGTGTACTTCATTTGCTATCATTATTGTCCGAGCCGTTTTTCTGTATATGGTGTACATATATATATATACAATTTGCTATTTTAGAGACGTTTACTTTTTAAGCTCCACTAACTATGCGTAGTATATGCGGAAAACTATTCTTGCGCTGGTAGCCCACAATGATGATCAGGTAATTGGTGCAGGCGGCACTCTTGCAAAGTATGCTAAAATGGGTAAAAAGGTTCGCACAATTATTTTTTCTTTTGGTGAAGGCTCGCATCCGCATCTTAAAAGAGAGGTAATTGTCAGGGCGCGTGTGCAGGAGTCATTAAAAGCTGACAAAATAATGGGTGGCAATGGAATTGCGTATTTGGGACTGAAAGAAGGGCATTTTTATGAAGAATTCAAGAGCAAAAAAACGCTTAAAAAAATTCTGGATATAGTTAAAGAGGAAAATCCTGAACTCATCCTAACGCATTCCTTGGACGACCCACACCCTGACCATCAAGCTGTTTACAATCTGGTTTACGATTTGTGGAAGCGAAAAAAAATTCAGTGCGATGTTTTCTCTTTTGAAATATGGAATCCATTGCGTATTCGCAAACGAAATGTTCCAAAACTTATTGTGGACATCTCTGACACATTTGAAACGAAAATAAAAGCAGTAATGGCTCACAAAAGCCAAAAGGTCGCAATTGGCGCGCTTTTCTGGAACATTTGGCTCAAGGCAAAATGGTATGGGCTGAAGACAGGATATAAATATGCAGAAATATTTCACAGGATATACTGATGAAGAAAAAACTATTAATAACAACTGACTGTTTTCCCCCTAGATGGGATGGCGTGGCGCGATTTATTGTCAATTCAATCGAGACACTTAAACAAAATTTTGACATAACAGTTGTTGCGCCGGCATTTGACGACCATCTGCACAAAATCAAAGGAATCAAACTGTTGCGTTTGCCTCTTATTCCAATACGATTTGGCGACATTTATTTTGCATTGCCAAAATACTGGACAATTAAGCGATTGGTCAATGATGCTGATGTCGTGTTTAACCAAACAATAGGAACAATAGGAATTTGTTCAATATTAGCTGCGAAATCCTGCAATAAAAAAATAATTTCTTACATTCACAGCATAGAATGGCAGCTTGCCGCGAAAAGCGTACAATACTTTCAAAAAACAACATTACGATTCGTGAAATTGCTAACAAAATGGATTTATAACAAATGCTCATTACTTATAGTACCTTCCAGAGGAGTTGAAGATTTGCTGCTGAAAAATGACATTATTACTCGAAAAATTGTTATTCCGCTTGGCGTAGATGTGAAAAAGTTCATGCCAAGAAACAAAGTTCTTGCAAAAAAGACAATTGGCATATCGCCTTCCACTCTCGTAATTGGTTTTTGCGGAAGAATTGGAAGAGAAAAAGATGTTCCCACTTTATGCTCCGCATTTTGTTTGATAAAAAAAGAGTGGAGAAATGCACGTCTGCTAATTGTTGGAGAAGGGCTTGAAATGGAAGAATGCAAGCAAAAAGGAGTAATGATTACAGGATTTGTTGACAACGTGCTTCCATACTATCAGGCAATGGACATTTTTGTGCTGCCATCTCTCACAGAAACAAGCTCTCTTGTAACAATGGAAGCAATGGCGTGCGGTTTGCCAATAGTTGTTACGCCAGTTGGTTCGATAAGAGAGTACGTCAAGGATGGAGCAAATGGGCTCGTGTTTGCCAGAGGAGACGTGAAAGGACTTGCAGAACAGCTAAGACTGTTGATTAGAAACAAATCATTAAGACACAAATTAGGAACTGCCGCCAGAAAAACAATAGTAGAAACAAGAAACTGGAACAAGACTATAACTGCAGTTGTACGGAAGCTCAAGGTTTAAAAACCACTTCTTTTTAGGATAATAATGACAAACGTGGTCACATTTTTAAGAAATATGTTCACAGGACAGAAAGGAATATCGGTGCATGACGCATATTCTATTGCAGCACTCACCGCATTCGCGAACTGCAGTAATGAATCGCGAAGAGTGACGAGAGAACAATCGCTAGAGGAGATCAGCAATAACGTGGTGGAGATTTTTGTTGAAGTGGGGATGATGCGCACACGTGGTTCAGGGTTGATGTTTACGACAGATGGTTATGTTCTGACCGCACACCATGTTGTGGAAGACCTGATTGGTTGTATGGGTAGCGTAAAAATCAAAACACAAGATGGACAGGAGCAGTACATTAAAGAAAAAAGCATGTGGTATAATGAAAAAACTGACATCGCTATTCTAAAAGTAGGCAAATGTACTGTTCCAGCTCCAATTAAAATAAAAGTCAGCCAAGACGGTATGTTACAGAAGGGTGACGAGATTCGGATTTTAGGATTTCGCGATGGCCAAAAATATAACACGCTCGGGATGATTACTAATCCACATTTTGACTACAAATCAACGAAAAAAATAATTTATGACCTCTTTCAAACAGATGCCCGTGGACTGCAGGGACAAAGCGGTGGCATCATTGCAAATGGCGATGGTGAACTGATTGGCATTGTCGTGTTTGGCAGTATTATGGAAGGAGAAAAAATTAGTTTAATTGGCGGGGCTAGGATTTCAAGTGCGTTGCGTTATATCAACCATATAGCTGCAAAACAATCAGCCAAGATGTTCGAGTAGGGGGGAAAAATGGCAGAAAATAATTTGGAGAGTACAGTAAATAATGGTGAGGACAATAGTGCTGAAAAATTAAGACAAAGAGCAGAAGTGTTGACTAGAAAACAGTGGAGTTTGAAACAAAAAGCGCTAACAGCAATTGTACCGGGATATAGTTTCTTCACCAGGTCTCATCGCGATTATTCTTATTTGGATGATTATATTACCATTTTTGAGACAGTGGGAGGCGTAAGCGTAGTTCTGAGTCTTTTCTACGGCAACTACTTTTTTTTGACAAGTATGGCGGCATATGTGGCGAGAACTGCCGCTGTACTGGATTTAGGATATGTGGCAGATTACAAAGCAAACTTGCATATGGCATACAAAGAAGCCCAAAAAGCAAATCCGGAAAGAACAAACAGAAATTAAACAAGATGTTGAAACAAAAACGTAAGGGGAATAAAATGAGTGAAGATATCTGGTGAGAACATGTCAGAACTCTATGCTGAACGGCCAAAAGAACCTGAATACACGCCTGCAAATACTGTTGAGCCTGAAAAAACTGTTCAACGCCCTCCACTTTCTGAAATAATAAATCAAAAACCTTTTGATCAAAAATCAATCACAACAGAGAATGGCAAGGTTGCACTCGCACAAGCTCTTGATTCTTGCAGAAATAAGAAAGCATCAGAAGAAACTGTAACCTCTGAACCAAAAGAATTGTCTGACATAGTAACAGACCACGCATATACTGTTCTGGGAGAGCTTGGCGCTGGCGGACAAGGAAAAGTCTTCAAAATAGAGTATGGTGACGGACGTGTTGTGACGAGAAAATATGTTGACAAAAGCCAAACTGTTGACAGGGAGCTGCTTGCTAAGACGATTAATCATCCTAATGTTGTGAAAGTCTTGGGTGTTGGCGAGGATGAAAACGGCCAGTATGTTGAAAGAGAGTACTTTGACGCTAAGAATTTGCGGGACATGCTTAACGAACACAAAACTGGGCTATCACCAAAAGAAGTTTTAAAGTATGGGAAACAACTTGTTGAAGCATTCATTGAAATTCACAAAAATGAACTGGTTCATGGCGACGTTACCCCGGAGAACATTTTAATAGACAAAAACGGTGTTTTGAAAGTAACTGATTTCGGCATAGCAAGGCCTGCAACAAAAGACAAAGACGAGCTGAAAAGAAGTTTGACAACAATAATAGAAAGAGCAGGAAAACTCGAATACATGGCGCCAGAAACATTACGGTACGGAGAGATAACAGAAAAAAGCGATGCTTACGGGCTTGCGAAAGTATTGGTTGAGATGGCAACTGGTATCGCCCCGCCTTTTGCTGATCAAGTATTTCCCAGTAAGATTCCTGAAGTCTATGAGTTCGCCAAATCAGTTGCGGCTCAATGTCTTATAGAAAACCCAATAAGACGAACAAATGTCACATACGTGTCAAGATGCTTGTCAGAACTGGAAAACACAATTATAAACGCAGTTGCGGAAAATGAACTTGAAAAATCACTACCAAGTTTAACTAAAAAACTTAGTGTGAGCCCATACTTTATTTTTCCATTCAAACAATTATGGACTGCTTTGAAATACAAAAGCTTTGGGTGCGGGTATTTTGGGACTATTGGTGATTTTTTAACATATCTGGTCGTTCCTTCATGTTATGTGTCGGGAAGTTTAAGTGGACTTGGTCAAGGTTTTGAAATTTTTGGCTTAACTGGACTTCTGGCTATGGGGCTTATTTCTAAAATAGGAGGTGAGCTTATCTTTAAAGCGGAAATAGAAAAACAAGATGCGCTCAAAGAAGCAAAACAACTTGTTGGAGTAGATATAACATTACATTTAAAGAATGTGGATATCGCACCAGCACAATCAGAAACAAATCTTCCTGTAAAAGAAGGCGGCGGGTTGTATTCAAGATTAAAAGAATCTGTTAAAAAGGTTATTCAATATGCAGGAAATGTTGTGGGAGAGTTAACTGATAGAACACATGGCAGTTCAAGAAGACGTACACTAATTAAACGAAGAACGCATAAAAAAACAAAAAATTCCACAGTTCAAGACAAAATAACAGATGCCATGAATCTTGTTGATACTGCGCCGAATGTTATTACTACTCCAGTTAAGAAAAAAGATGAACTTAATGAGCTGATTGATGAAATTGATGAATATGCCAAGTTATACGGAAAATCTTTTAAAGACATTGAACAAGGAGGACAATAGTTTATTATTTTTTTAGAATTGTTGACTTTGTTGTCGAACAATTATTATATGAAAAACTCTTAAAAATAGAATTTTCTAAGCCTTCAAACTTACAACAGAGCTTATTCCCATATCTGCGTGCATTGATATTCCAAAAAGCGTGTCTGCTTCTGTTATGACTGCGTCATTGTGCGATATTACTATGTATTGCGCATGACCTGTGTAGTGTCTTATTAATTTGGCGAGTTTTTCGCTGTTTGACTTGTCAAGAGCAGCATCAACTTCATCAAGAACGTAAAAGCTTGCTGGTTCGTGTTCCTGCAATGAAAACAAAAACGCAAGTGCGGTCATTGTTTTCTCACCGCCAGACAAGCTTCTGATGTCAAGATACTTCTGGCCTGTTAATTTCACCTTGATGCGCAGCCCTGCTTCAAAAGGCTGTTGAGGATTTTCAAGCTCAAGTGCGGCTGAAGAGCCTTTTGTAGTGAGCTGTCCGAATATTCTAACAAAGTTTTTGTTCACTTCTTCTAATGAGTGAGTGAATAATTCTGTTTTCTGCCCTTCGACCTCTTTCAACAGGTTGAGAACCGAATCTTTTTCAGTTCCTAATCTGTTTTTCTTCTCCAAAAGCAAACCGTATTCTTTTTCTGCTGCGTCGAAAATATCAAGCGCACGCATGTTTACTGCACCAATGTTAGCTAATCTTCTTTCTGCATTGTATGTTTCCTGTTTGAGCGATTCTTCGCTTTTGTCAAGCTTTAGAGGTATGCCGCTGTAATTGCTGAAATCCAGCTCCAAACCAGATATTTCGGTTTTTAATCTTGTCTCGTCAAGAGAAAATGTGTTGAGCGCTAATTCTTCTTCCCTTGATTTCTCTTCAATTCCAAGAATCTTTGTTTCTACACTGTTTATTTCCTGTGAACATACATTTCGTTCTTCAAAAAGCGACTTGTAATGTGATAAGAATTTTTGTTGTTCTTTTTCCTTTTCAGCAAGAGTTCTTTCCTGACTTTTAACAGCGTGCTCAAAACTTTTTATACTTGCATTAAACTCCTTCTCATCCTTATCCACATCTTTTTTGACTTTGTTAATATTCTCAGAATCCCTGAACAGCACCTCTTTTTGCTGAACTGCAAGCGTGTTCTGTTCTGTCTCTATAACAACAATCTGTTCATTAAGCTCTTTTTGTTTGGCCTCCAAAGCACTTAGCTCTGCCAGTATGGCAGGGTTACGAAGCTGGTTTATCTGGTCGCGAAGCTGTTGTTTTCGTATTTTTAAGTCGGTGAGACTGCGGGTTTTTTTCTGAACCTCTTCTTCTATTGCGGAAAGTCCATTTGCAGTTTCTTTGTGTCTGCCAATCAACTCTTCTTTATAACTCAAATTTGCGTCTGTATCACTTGTGTTCAAATGAAGTGTTTTTTCTGTTTTGATAATGTCAGCTTCAAGCTCTATTTTAACCTGTCTCAGCTTGCTTATCTTTTCTTCATGCTCTGCACGCTGCGCCGTAATTTTTTCAATGCGTTTCTCGTACTCGGCAACATCATTGCCAATTTTTTGTATTTTAACTGAAAGATCATTGTCTCTGAACGCTCCTGCTTTTTTATGCCTGAAGCCGCCAACCATTGCGCCAGACATTTCACACATGTCACCTTCAAGAGTAACCATTTTATTCGTGCCAACGCCAATCCTGCGCGCAGTCTCTATTTTGTCAACAACAAGAGTGGTGCCGAAAACATAGGAAAACACTGGCTTGTATTGCGAGTCATAATCTACAAGATTTACTGCAAATCCGACCGATCCAGGAATTTTTGCAGTTTTCTTCAGCTCATCACCAATCAACTGCCCTTTTATCTTATTAAGAGGCAGAAAAGTTGCGACTCCAAGCTTGTTCTCCTTCAGATATTTAATGCATTTAGCTGCAGTCTTGTCATCATCAACCACCAAACTGTTGATTTTCTGGCCCGCAGCAATTTCCAATGCCATGGCGTATTTTGAATTGCTGCTTCCAAGTTCTGAAACAGTCCCATGAATTCCACCAAGTGAGTTTTTTGCTTCCAAAACTTTTTTGACAGCAATGTTTCCTGCAATGCTTTCCTGAATGCCTGCCTGCTTGACTGACAATTTGGCGTGCTCTTCCTGCAATAAAGTGAGATTCTGCCTAAGCTCTCCAAGTTGTCCTGCCATTGAAGAGTCGGTGTTAAGCAGTTCATTAAGCTCAAGAAGCACTTTTTTAAACTCCTGCTTTTTTTGTTTAAGCGCAAGAATTTCCTGCTTGTGTTCATCCTCAACAGACTTCATCTTTTGTATCTGTGAATCAATAGTTTGTATTTGAAAATCAAGCTTGTCTTTTTCACGAATAACCGTCTGTTGGCGCTCCCGCATTGTTTGCATATCACGCTGAAGCTCATCTATCTTCTTATCAACATCTTCGATTTGTTTATCAATCCCGCTATCCTGCCCCAACTGGTGTTTTGCGCGAAACGCGCCAACATCAGAATCAATTCTGGAAAGCTGTTCTGAAAGCGTCTGGTGTTGTGCTGCAAGTTCAGCTTCCTTTGCTCTGCTTTCATTGATTTTTTTATTCAATTCCTCCAAATTATGATCAAGCTGTATTTTTCTGGCGCTTATTCTGCCAATCTCAGTTTGCGAAGAACTAATTTTTGTTTTTAGAGTTGCTATCTCAATACGAACTGCTTCTATTTCCTTCTGAACAGCCACTTGCTCAACTTCCCCTTTTTGTTCTATATTTGCGTTAATTTCGTTTATTTTATTCTTTCGCTCAACAATTTTATCGTGCAAGTTTTTGATTTTCTCCTGATGTTGCAAAAGAGTTTCCTTGTGAGTGTTCATCTTATTCTGCAATTGTTCAAGCAAATTGTTTTTCTTGTCAAGAGACAGTTTAAGCACAGAAGCCTTGTTTGTTTTTATCAAATCATTAATATCCTTATACGCCAGCGCCTGATCGCGCTCCTTGCGTAAATCCTTCAAATACCCGTCACGTTCCTTCAAAATAATTTCAGCTTCATTGAGTTTCTCATCCACTTTCGTAAGTTCATTGAGCGCCTGCTGTTTTTTTTCCTCATACACTGAAATTCCGGCTATCTCCTCAACAATCTGTCTCCGCTCAACAGGACTCATCTCAACCAGCCTGACAATATCGCCCTGAAGAATAATATTATACCCGTCAGGGTCAATCCTTGCATGACTTAACAACTCAACCACTTCCTGCCTTGTTCTTGCAACGCCATTAATCCTATAACGCGACATGCCATCCTGCCTGACAACTCTGCTTATTTTAATTTCAGCATCAGAAAGAGGGAACACTTTGTGCGAGTTATCAAAATAAATGCTCACCTCGGCAGTCTTTGCAGGCTGTTTTGCCTTGCCGCCATTGTAAATCAAATGAGCACTCTTCTCGGCACGCAAACTCTTTGAACTGGACCTGCCAAGAACAAAACACAAGCTATCGATAATATTACTTTTGCCGCTGCCATTCGGGCCCAAAACAACATTAAAATCCTCGCCAAACAACAATTCAGTATGTCTTCCAAAACTCTTAAACCCATCCATAGTCATTCTTAGAATTTTAGTGGATAATTCTTTTTTATGCACTTTTTCAGAACTTACAAAAGGTTGTTTTGCCTCCAATGATTCTGTTTGCGGTGCTATGGCTATTGATGACTCTAAAACATGCTGATTATTCCTATCCTCTGACATGAATAACACTTTGCGCAGTGAGGATATTTAAATATTACCACGGCATTCCCGTGTTCGCTTTGCTCACTCAGGGAATGCTTTGACGTTTTGGAAAGTAATAAGAACTATGAGTTTATTACGATTTTTTAGTTGATTATCCGACAAATAAAGGTTTCAGAAAATGACGCGTTTCCCATTAACCTGCCACAAGCACAGGCACAAGGCATTATTTTCACCTCGGGATTTTATTAAATACCTTCATAGCCAGAAAAGATCAACTGGCACTTGTCCAAAATACATTATTTTATGCTGGAAAAAGAAACTGATGACTGCGCTGAAAAGAAAGTTCAGAACCAAAACCACAAAATTTGCAGCATATGAATATCCAATGCTAAAATTCGAATATAAAAACAAAAGAATCGGTGCAATACAAATTCCGGGAATAGGTGCGCCACATATAATTACAGTCGTCGAAGAACTTATTGCGCTTGGAGCAAAATACTTCATCGCATTAGGATACGCTGGAGGGCTTCAGAAACATGCAAAACCAGGCAGTCTTATTCTGGCATCGAAAGCTATACGAGATGAAGGCACGTCCTATCATTACGGCAAGCCATCAAAATATTCATATCCGAGCAGTATGATGAATGACTTGCTTGAGATATCATTGCGAACAAATAAACTAAATTACATAAAAGGCCCAACATGGACTACTGACGCGCCATACAGGGAAACAATCGTTGAGCTTAAACAATTCAAAAAAGAGGGCGTGTTGACTGTTGAAATGGAAGCCTCTGCATTGTTTGCAGTTGCAGAATGCAGAAAAGTTCACCTGTCAGTTCTTCTTACCATCAGTGACACTTTAACGGAAAAAAAATGGATGCCAAAATTCCATGCAGAGGAAATAAAGCAGGCATTCAAGAAAATGATTCAAGTTGCAGCTGATGCGTTTGGTAAAATATAATGCCAAAGTGCATTAATGTACACTACCATGTATCCAGCTTTCCCTGCCCGAACTCCTTAACAATTTCCTGATATGGCGCCCAGCTGTGACGGAAGATTTCAGGGTGTTTGTTCCAGTACTTTTTCAAAAACTCGGCAGTTGTCGGGTCAGCGATGTAACCTGAGCCAAAATTGACACCAATTTTTTTCTTTAGTTCTTCAATGCGGGCATCTCGTGTAATTTTTGCAATTATGCTTGCCGCGCCAACAACAGGAAAATCACTGTCTGCATGATGTGCGCACTGCAGTTTTGTTTTCTTGTCAGAAAGCCTTTCCACAATATAAGCAGTATACGCATTAATATTTGGACTCGGACAGTCCATAATCACTTGCCTTGGCTTTAACACGTCTATTATTTCAACTGCTTTTTGAGCTTCAAGCCAGTTGAGGTTGGAGCCATTTTCTCCTTTAACTGCAGAATCAATCTCTGCAGGTAAAATCTCAATCAGATTATACTTGTATTTTTTCATCAACTCAACAGCGATTTTTTCGCGTTGTTTTGGCGTGAGAAGTTTGCTGTCTTTGACACCGAGCTTCAACAGTTGGGTTTCCTCACCTTCATTGATTAACACACCGCAAATAACAAGAGGGCCAATAACAGGACCCCTGCCTGCTTCGTCAATACCGCAAATAGTCATTTAATGTTTTTTTTATGCAAAGTTTATAAATTATCCGTAAGAAGAAAGATATTTATTCTGCAGATATAAAACAGTTCTTATGCCAGTACTCACAGAAAAAATTCTGTCCATGAGCACACTGCTATTGATAGGTGTTCTCAGCTTTGTCTCCATGGCAGTTATACTTGACACGTTCTCAAAGCCAGAGAGAGTTCTGCTTGGTCACGTGACAAGAGGGACATGTCCTGAAAAATGCATTGATGACTTCGGGAAAGTATGCAAAGTATCTCCGGGACTTGCAAGAAGATTTCCCCAGAAAGAGTGCGATGGAAGAACAATTCATGACAAAAGTATTTTGGATTGCACATGCCCTATACTTTAAGCCTTTTCTTTATTTTTCTTAGTTGTTTTTCTTCTGCAATGATTTTTTTCTTTTTCTCCTCAAGAAGCCGCCGTTCTTCTTCCAACTCTATTTCCTTTGTCTGCTCAAGCTTCACCAGCAGAACGTGCTCCAGTATCTTAATTAAAGTTACAGATACGAGCAGAATGAAGAACAAAAGCAGTGCAGCCACAAGAGTTGCCAAGTCAAAAGGGATATCTGTATAAACTATTGCGATTGCAACATACGCCTGAAGATTCACGGGAAGCGGCGAACAGATGAAAAAAGTAAAATGCTTTGGGAGTGCTTTAAAAAACGATGACAACAACAGAGTTATGCCTTCTGCAACAACACCTAATGAAATTAGCGCCTTCACCCACTCATCCTGATAATTCAGAATCGACCCAGGCTCAGTGAGATGAAACAAGTATCTCAACAGATCAATGGAAACAAACAAAAGTACGATACTATTACCTACTGCAGTGTTCCACCCGAGCTCTTCTTCAGTGTATTTTCCAAAATAAAAAGTCATTAGAACAAGCGTAAGTACAAGTGGGGCAACTATCCAGCCCATTTCAGGATTGACGGCAGGCGCATTTAACAATTCAACAAGACGTTCCAAAACGACAGGCAAATACACGTTCACGAAAGTTTCCCAGACCATCATTCACCTTTTTCTTAGTAAGAATACAAGAATCATATAAAAGTCTTTTCAGCAAGTTTTTTATAGAAGCATTAATATGAATGTTGCATGCCCAAAATAATACCGAAATTCGGGGAAAGCGAGTTTATACAGTTTGTTGGACTGAATGAGTTGAGTGCTGAAGAACAGCAAATCGTAAAGGACATAACCACACCAGCTTTTGAAAAAATCCAGCGCGACCTGAAAACCCTTGCAAAAATGGTGGTGCACATTAAAACATACGAACATGAAGGAAGCAGAAAAAAATATTCATTGCACGTCCGTCTTAATGCTCACACACGTGTATTTGAGTCCTGCAAGTCACATGATTGGGACCTGTCGCGCGCACTGCACAAGGCAATGGATGATCTCAAACACCAAGTAATACACGCATTTCACACAGATACTACAAGAAAGTAACAGTGCACTAAAAAAAATAGCGGGAGAAGGATTTGAACCTTCGACCTGTGGGTTATGAGCCCACCGGGCACTCCTGACTGCCCTATCCCGCTATAAAATTCTTCAAGCCGTCAAACGTTTATAAATGTCACGATTTTTCACCAGTGGTTTTTGACATGTCACGATTTTTCACCACATTATTCGCAATAAATAAAGGTTTTTAAACAAGTCCTGACTTTTCCGGTACATGAGTGGTGAAGCAACACAAACAGCGCCTGCAATTCCGACAGCGCCTGCAATCAATCCGCCTGTTGCTGCAGAACCGCAAATCCACATTACCAGCAACGATTTTACTACTTTGTTGAATAATGGAAAAAATTTCGTGGTTAAACACAAAATTGCTTTTGTCCTGCTTCTCGTGTTATTCCTGCAGTTTTTTCCAAATCAAGGTTTTCTGCCGTGGGGAGGTTTGTGGGTGCGTATGCAAACAAAAGGCATGGCACACGCGTATACTCTTGCGGCAAAGGACGTAACTGAAGACACTCTCGCATATCTTGAACAAAAGATAGGCGAGAAACTTCCTGACAAGACAGTGCAGGAAAGGAAGAAACTTGCAGTGCAGGAGTTTTTTCGCAAAAGAAATTATTACTGGGAGCTGATGCAGTCCAAAATAGACAAGCGCGCCAAAGAATACCGCGCTGCATTTGCGTACGAGCAGGGTAATAAAATGTATTCTTACATTTACAATATTGACTCTTTTTATTTTCTGAGGTTTGCGCGAAACATTATTGAAAAAGGAGAGTATGGAGATTCATTAAAAGACGGCAAACAGTTTGACAGATTAGTAACTGCTCCATTGGGAACAACATTTGACCGTGCCCCTGTTCACGCGTATACGCTGGCATGGCTTTACAAGCTGTTTCGTTTTTTTGACAGCAGTGTTCCGCTAATGGAAGCTGCTGCTTTTTTTCCGGTTATTCTTGCTTTTCTAACAATCGTGCTGGCTTTTTTTATGGGCTATTTTCTCAACAGTTTGACTGCGGGTTTTTTCTCTGCAATACTTGTTGGATTGTTGGGTAATGGCGTCGGTTTGACATTGTGGGGAAATATTGATACTGATGCGTATAACCTGTTTTTTCCTCTCTTAATTACCAGTGTATTTCTCTATGGCTTAAGCGCTCGCGGGTGGAAACAACCACTGGGTTTGTCAGTATGCGGTTTCTTGTTTGCAGTGTACGCTTTACTGTGGCAAGGATGGTGGTTTTTGTTTGACGCAATGCTTGGAGTTCTTGGAATTAACAGCTGCTACAATGCGTATTTGCAGTACAAAACAGGCAAAAGCCAGCTGAAGAAAAGCATAACAACATTGCTGATTATCACTATCACGACAGGACTGTTTGTCACTTTTATTCTGAACTTTGACGAGTTCGCGCTGAGTTTTGGCAACGCATTCCAGTACAAAAAAAGCATCACGAGCGGGTTCAGGTTTGGAATCTGGCCAAATGTTTACACCACCGTTTCAGAGCTTGGCAAAGTTCCACTGCACAAAGTAATCGGCTCAATAGGCGGTCTGGCAATATTTGGAATTTCAGCATTATCACTCCTGCTGGCCGCGTTCAGACAAAGAAATACTCCTGCAGGAATTGTCTGCCTGCTCGTATTCGCGTGGCTTGCCGGAATGACGTACTCTTCAACTAACGCAGTCAGATTTATGCTTTTGCTCGTTGTGCCAGTCAGCATAGGATTTGGTCTGTTTTTTGGCAAAAGCATGGAGTATGCCGGCAAAATATCTTTTGCAAAAATGTCCCGCTCTCTTGTAATTTTCGCAGGATTTGGCATGATACTTTTTTCTCAACAGATTCAAGGCGGTTATTCTGCAGTAGTCAGCGAAGAGCCATTCATAGATGACGCATGGCAGTCTGTGCTGGAAACAATCAAGGCAAGCAGTCTTCCTGACGCAATCATAACATCATGGTGGGATTTTGGACACGTGTTCAAGTACGTTGCTGACAGACCAGTCACTATTGACGGCGGCTCACAAACAAGAACTGCCACTTACTGGGTGGGCAGAATGTTCACCACTCCTGATGAAAATGAAGCTGTCGGAATCTTGCGCATGCTCGACTGCGGTTCAACAAACGCTTTTGAGCATTTGGAAAATATGACTGACACGCTGACGGCACTTGGCATAATTAACGAATTAATAATGGTGAATAAAGAACAGGCAGAGAACATTCTAAAGCAAAAAGGAATTGCTTCTGAAAAAATAATACCGTACATTAAGTGCCAGCCGCCGCAGGCGTTTGTCATAGCGTCTGCAGATATGGTGCGGAAAACAGGCGCGTGGGGCCATTTTGGGCTGTGGAATTTCACCAAAGCAATGGCAGTCAACATCGCGAATGGCAAACAAAAAAGTCCAGCTGTAAAAGAACTGCAAAAACACATAGGTTGGGACGAAAATACTGCAAAAAAAGAATACGATACTATGAACGCAATGCTTGACGTGAAGGATTACATCGCGCCCACACCAGTTTATAACCCTGAAGGTGCCAAATGCATCAATGACAGCACAGGACTGGTTTGCGTAAATGGATTGCGGGTGAACCTGTCTACAATGGAATCAACAGGCATAAACACCAATAAAAAATACGGCGTAGTGTATCCGGTAAAAGACGGAACTTTTGCAGTCAAAACACCTGCCAATACAACTGTTAACGCATACCAGCTTTTAATTCCGTTCAACAACAGCATAGAAACTGTTCTCGCCAGTTCAGAACTGGCAACAAGCATGTTCACGCGTCTTTTCTTCTACCAAGGACATGGACTCAAGCATTTCAAACTGCTCACGTGGAAGCCTTCAATGACCAAAGGGCCTATATTTGCATACAGAATCGACTGGGATGGAAATGAACAGTTTCTGCTTGAAAACGCATTCAACCAGACGAAAATTATATAAACACATTTCAAACACTTATCGGAAAACGGTGGTATTCAATGATTGGAAAAGTAATGGGTTGGTTGTCACAATTTTTTAAGTCTAAAAAAAAGACAATCAAACTTGGCATTTACGGCCCTCCTAACTCAGGAAAAACAACACTGGCAAACAAAATCTGCCAAGACTGGCTCGGGCAGGACATGGGTTCAGTATCGAGCATTGCGCACGAAACAAGAGAAATTCAGATTAAAGAACAAATCAGCATAAAATCAAAAGATGGTCGAGAACTGATGTTTAATCTGGTTGACACGCCTGGTATTGCAACCCGTATCGACTATGAAGATTTCATAAAGTCAGGAATGACTGAAGGAAAAGCAAAAAAAAGAGCAAAAGAGGCGACAAGAGGAGTGATTGATGCCATAAAATGGCTGGATGAAATGGACGTTGTTTTAGTTGTTCTTGATTCAGCAACAGACCCGTATTCGCAAGTCAACATTACCATAATTGGTAATCTTGCTGCGCGCAACATCCCAGTGCTGATTGTTGCGAACAAAGTTGACTTGCGGAAAGCCAACATGAAAAAAGTCCAGGCTGCTTTCCCGCAATATGAAGTAGTTGGCATCTCTGCAAAATACGGCAAAAATATAAATGAGTTTTACGAATCACTCTTCAACCTCGCAGGAAGGTGAAATACATGGTGACACTCCACTTTGTGCCATACACTGACATAGAACCACTCTCCAGTGTTGGGCGCATAAGGCACTTGTTAAACATAGCCAAACAAAACAAAATAGTGCTGTTGCAAGGCAGATTACGACGAGAAGAAGAAGCCGAGTTGATAAAAACCACGATGGAAGAAATCAACAAAGAGTTTCGAGGCATCGAACTTGCAGTAATCAACCCACAACAAAGTGAACTCTCAGGATTCTCGAGAATGAAATATGACGTCTTAGGCATGTTGTTAGGCGACAGAAGTGGACTAACAATCATTGGGCCGGCAAATGTCGTGAAAGCAATATCAAAAGACCCGAACAAAATTGAAGTGTACACGAAAGACGTGAAAAGAAAAAAAAGAAGATAGCCATACAACAAGAGATTAATTATACAATTAAAATAATTGACAGAAACACTTAAAAAGTCAACTTCACCTGTTTAGTGTATGCCTCACCAATGTGTTCGATGCAGCACAATTTACGAAGATGGTTCTAGCGAGATTTTAAAAGGCTGCTCTTGCGGGGCGCGATTGTTTTTCTACATCAAAAAAGAAAAGCTCGAACAGGCGCACAAAGAGTTGGAGACAAATCTGTCAAGTGAACAAAAACAACAAATTGAAGAAGACGTATTTGACATGCTAAACATAGACCAGCCTGAAGTTCCAGTGATTCTTGACTTTGAAAGCATCCGTGTTCTTCAACCAGGAAAGTACGAACTTGACCTAGTGCACTTGTTCAAAGGAGAACCACTAATATTCAAACTTGCAGAAGGAAAATACGTGATAGATGTGGCAGAAACCTTCTCGCGGATGAGAAAGAAATAGTAATTGGTTAGGCTCTTGAAGTGAGCATTCGGTACATCTCTTCAAGGGGATTCTTCCCTTGAAGGCGAATCGTTTCGATGATGCTTAGAATTGTTTCAAGG
>JACQIC010000079.1 GCA_016198725.1 Candidatus Aenigmatarchaeota archaeon
CATTACAAAAGGGACAAATCTCTCGAGTAATATTGCACATAACAGTATGGTACTGACAAATTACAAAATCATTGCTTCCTGAAGTCCTCTGAAATCTGAATCGCAGGTGATGACTTTTGCGCGAATAATGCGTGCCGCGGCAACAACATGTGCGTCTGCAATTCCGAACTTTGGTTTTGTTTTCCGCTCGTGAACACATATCTTGGCAGCATCATGGCCAAGTTGGAAATCAAAAGGCACTAAAATTGCAAGAGACTTCATGGCAGAAATTGCATCTTCTGCAGGTAATGCATCTTTCAGAAACTTAGTGCTTACTTCAGCCACGATGAGTCCTGTAATAAAGATACTGACGCCTTCATCAATTATTTCTCGTATTTTCCTGCCTTTTTCTCTGCCCGCAAAGTATTCAATCCACGCTGAGCTGTCAACAATTATTTTATTCATACTTGGAATGAAATCGGTCCTCTTTTGTGAATGGCTTGAGTTGTGGAAACATGCCAAACCAATCTTTTCGAAGCTTTCTAACATCTATGTGAACAGCTTCTCCTGGCGAGATGTGCTCAAGCTCAACTATTTCTTTTGGAATACGAACCATGAGCGAACCACCAATTTGTTTTGCGATTTGAACTGCTTCAGTCATTTAACATACCACTTTAGATTATTATATGTAAAGTTATATTTAAATCTTTCCACGATTCATAAAGTTTTTAACCTCACATGTTTTCCTTCACAGTATGTCAGCAGAAACCATCACTCCAGAAGAACTTAAGAAGAAAGTAAAAGACGTATTTCTGATTGACGTCAGAGAATCAGATGAGTCTGGCCAGATTATTGGAGCGATACGCGTACCGCTCGGAAAAATGATTCGCGACTGCCAGAAGCTTAACCTGCCAACAGACAAGGATATTGTTTGCTATTGCGCTGCCGGCTTCAGAGGGCAAATGGCTGCTGACTTCTTGAAAAGCAAGGGTTATAAAGCAAAAAATCTAGTTGGCGGGTACAAAGCATACAGTGCATTATCAGTATGAAAATCCTGCAATCAGTTCAACGCAACAAACTGCTATTTATTTTATCAGCAGCTGCAGATTTTCTGTTCTTTTTCATGCTCGCACAACTGCATTACAGGGTTTTTTTAAGTGCTGCACGGCATTTGAAAGCAGTGCTTGAACTGCTCACCAAAAACATTCAACAAATTTCAATTGCAGATGCGGCTCAACCAGACATTCTTAATAACGCAGAATTCCTGCTGCACTATCGTGAAGTTTTGAAGGGGATATTTTTTCTGCTTGCAGGATTTTATCTTCTATGGCTCGTGTTCAGGGGAATTGCATGGTTTTGGGCGCATAAAATAAGCAGCACAAAAATTTCTTTTGAACAATATTTGAAAAAGTTTTTTGTTATTACCACAGTTGGCACGATATTGTTTTTTGGCATCATTATTCTATTTGCATCATTGATGAATTACGTTACATTTACTATTTTTCCATTAATAACGCCAAAAATAGCACAGGCTTTGACATTTGCAGTCATGCTTCTTTTGCATTATTGTTATTCTACAAGCATTGCAGGAATCGGCAGCAAACACCCATACAAAACATTTCTGACATTTAGGCTGCAAACAATCATTCCATATCTTGCATCAGTGCTTTGGTTTATTACTGCAACAAGCATTGCAGTGGTTGTTTCACGCACAAATTTTTATGCAGGAATTGCATTTGCCGCAATAATAATCATGCCAAGCATAACTTGTTTCAGAATGCTTCTACTCCGTAAATTCTAGTCATAAAATGGTATGTCGAGCGTGCTCAACTCTTTGAATGAACCATCCGTGTTGAAATACACTTCAAAGATGACCCCTCCAAGAGCGGGTGCAGGAATATCTCTTTCAGCATCAATCGGTGTCTGACTAATGCATGAACCAATCATGTGCGACTGCACACCACGAAACGCGAATTCAAATCTTTTTTGAAAGTAGCCAGAAATAAGAATATCTGGCTTCTGACCTCCGCCAAAAGCATGCACTCTTCTCTGCAACGGCCAAGAGATAGCATACGGTTTTCTTGTTCCGATACTCGGCAAAGGATGTGATAACCGGACAGTTGATTTGGGAGAAATCCTGATAGTTGCTCCATTCCACCCAACAAAAACAAGATCTCTTCTCGCGTTCCGGATATCGGTACAAACATTCGTCATTTCACCATCTTCATCTTTTCTTTTGAAAAAAGTCTTGTCGCAATTTCCGCCAATAAAATATGTTTTTACACCGACAAGCGGATAACCTTCTGGTTGGCGATGGTCTAAAAGTATCTCAAGCATTTCGTCATAATCGTGATAAATAACATCATCAACATGCGTTTTGTACCGCATGAAGCCGTCTGTAATGTCTCCACAATGAAAAACGTACGAGACTTTTTCCTGCCTGAAACGCTCATAAACTGATTTGTAAATGTCCGGACGCATCCATACGCTATTGAGCCGTGTGGAATCAAGTGCGCCAAACACCACTTTGTTTTTTTTAACGTGTTTTGAAAGGTCTATCGTTGGGGCAACACCACGATATCGTTCTGAATCAACAATTGCTTCAAGCTGGCGAGGATTGATATTATGCTCTTTGGCAATTTTCATAAGTTCCTCACGCAGTGCTTCATCTTTTGATTTCGCCATACTTACTTCCCCTCGTACACGCCCATTTCCATTAACTTGCCCCATTTTTCATTTCCATTAACCTCATACTCGAGTTTTCGCTTTCTCACACCATCAATAGTTCCATCTTCCTTATAATAACACGTGACAAGCCATGCGCCCAGATGCGCCTGCAAATCATGTGTTCTCATCCAGTCAGACTGTTTTTCCATTGCGCCTGCCTGGAAACAGTGAACGTTTCTTTCAAAAAGATAATCCATTTTGTGATAGTGTCCAATAACTAAGATTCTGGGCTTGAACTCAGAATGCAATGCTTCAATGTGCGCCTGAGGCTGGTATGACTGGCTTTTAGCAGTCCCCTTTGCAGGATGCCTTATGCGCATCCATGTAGGTCCAACAGAAGGAAGACCTTTTCCTTCCAATATTTTTTTAATGTATTCTGGCTGCAGAGGTAAATTCCCTTCATTCATGCCAAGATAAATAAGGTCTTTTCTCTTCGCCGCAATTTTCGCACAAATGTCAGACCCAATACTTTTCATGTACGTTTGGTCATGATTACCTCCAATGAAAAAAGTTCTCAAACCACAATCAGGCCAAACATTACTGCAGTATTCAATTACATTATCTTCTCCCTGCACAACAAGACTATATTTTTGTTCAGAACGCATATTCTCACCATCACTAACATCACCTGTTTGCAAAATGTATTCAGCACCCTCTTCTTTTGCGATATGCAAAACCTTCTTGAACTTTCTGAAGTCGCATAGCGGCTTTTTTGTGATTGATTCTTTTGCATTCAAATGCAAGTCACCTACAATAAGAAATCTTACTGCATTTTTTGAAAACCGGTGAATTTCTGTCGGCAATGTTGTAGGTTGAGGATCATTAATCCGTTGTATAATGTGTTCAAGCTGACTGTGACTTAAAGATGCAGCAGAAACGACTGATTTCAGCCGCTTTGCATCCTTATCATCATTTTTGACAGCGAGAGATTGATTGTCAGAATACTCACATGGTGTTTCTTCTTTCACTCGCATTTCACCCTCTTTATTAAAAGAGGCATGCAGTGAAATGATTTAATCATTTTGACAACTATGTGTACACATATGTGAACCACATTCTCTTCAAAAACAGTCAAATACGTACGTATGCGGAACTTATACGACAAGAGATTAATAATAGTATAAAATAGTAATCTCTTGTTGATATAGAAGCGAAATATAAAACATACGAAAATTAAGTTCCGCCCCTATACGTGTGCGGAATTCTGCCGGTGAGAAATATAGTTTCAACAAGCACAATACTTTTAAATTAAACAATGAAGGATAGCTAAAAGAGGAGTTACAAAGAGGTGGCTGAGTGAAGACACTGTTGTGTCAGATGGTTGTCAAGCATATACGAGTGCAGGCAGAAACCAAACAAAAAGTTCTACGTATGCTCGACAAACAGCGGCAGCAAAAAAACGAATTCATACTAACTATGACACTGTTCGGAATAGTAGTTATTGTAGCAATAATAGGCTTACTCGCCATGTGAGTACGTGTTTGAGAAAATCTTAAATACTATTATTAAGTGCCATTCATGCATGAAATACCTGAACTGGCTCATTCTCATCATTCTTACAACAACAATAAATGCACAAATAGATCAAGAAGTTCTTGCCAAACAAGGAGATGTTTGCGGAAATGGAGTCAGAGAACATTTTGAGCTGTGCGACGACCCTGCAGGCAAAGATGCAGGACTGTGCGGCGAAGCAGGAAAACTCTTAAAAATAGCCATGGTCTGCCATCCAAAAACATGCGGATGCATCCCCTACAAAAACAAGGACTGCGGCAACGGCATTGTCGAAGGCTCAGAATTCTGCGACCCGCCAGGACAACTAAATGCATGCGCTGACCTTGGCAAAATAATAAACATCGACCTCGAATGCAACCCGACATCCTGCATGTGCCAGCCGGCAAAAGGAATAGTTTATGGAGTGGGATTTGAGCCAATAAAAGAAGAAGAAAAGCCAAAAAACTTGTGCGGCAACAGAGCACTCGATGCAGGAGAAAAATGCGACCCGCCAGGAAGAACATGCTATTATGAAGATAAAGGGCTGCAAATACAAGGCATCTGTGAAACAAACTGTTCTTGCGGGAAAATACCTGAAAGCGAACCGCCTATAGCTCAAGTTGAAACAAAAACAACGCCACAGCAAACACAAAATATAACTAATAAAACTGAAATAACTGAAAAACAAGAAGAGCCGCTCAAACAAACAGAAAATTCTGAAAAGAAAAACAGAAGCGCCGTACGCGTTGTCCTTGGAATAATAATACTTAGCGCAGTAGGATTTCTAACATACTTTTTTTACAGAAAAAAAGACAGTCAAAATAACGATACCAACCCGCTTGATGAAATGGAAGAAACAGAAAAAAATGAACAAGTCTAGCAAAATAGCAATAGTCAGTTTCATTATTCTCACCTCAACAGTTTTCGCGATATGCACAGATTCTGATGGAGGACCAACAGACGTTGAAAAGCCAAAAGAATACCTTGCCAAACCAGGAACTGCAACAGTTGCAACAAGCAGTTCACATGATTACTGCATCACAAAAATAGACGGAGCAAAAACAGAAAATAGCGCATACATCCGAGAATTCTATTGCAGCGGAGGCAAAGCACAAAGCAGAGACTACAAATGCGCAGACTACAGTTCAGGAAGCTGTGCGACCGCAGCAGGCAGTTCGTACTGCACAGAAAAACCAGACGAGACAACACAAAACTTGTGCGGTGACAAAAAAATAAAAAAACCAGAAGAATGCGACCCCCCAGAATCAATCTGCGTGCAAGATGGATGGCCAGGGCTTTGCACGACAAGCTGCACATGCATGCCGTACAAAAAGAACAATCAAACTACAACCAACCAAACAACTATCCAACCAGAAACACAAACAAACACGTCCACGCAACAGACAAACAACACAAATTTAACAATAAAAGAAGTGCTCACACCAGAAGAAATAAAAAATGCGACAAGACATTTCGAGCCAGTAAAGCCGATTGCATTCAACGAAAGCATAGGCATCCGCGCAGCATACAAAATAGCAAGCTTCGGACACGCGCTCTGGAACTGGATGACAGACATATGGTAAAAATAGCAAAAGAACTGCCACTTGAACAGCTCACACTGCGAAAATACGAAAAACCATTTCGTCTCGAAGGAAGACAACTCATAAAAAAATTCTGCCTCAGTCTAGGCATACTCCAGCCAGGAGACAGCAGAGATATTGTCGTTGACGTAATGCACGTTCTGCTGCAAAACAAAACACTCACTGCTTCAGAAACAGAAAACGCAGTCAGAGAAGAGCGGAAAAAGCACAATCTTCCAATGCTCGGCATCACAGGCTCGAACATCAGACGCCAGCTAAGAAGACTGCAGGACATTCATCTGGTTGACAGGCAGGTGAAAAGTTATGTGTTTGCAGAAAACTTGCCGCTGACAGAAGCAGTGAGTGAAAGAACCATAAAAACATTGCTTGGAGCGATTGTTGAACGGGTTCAAGAATATGCGAAAACAATAGAGGAAAAATACGGCAAATGACTATAGTATACGAGCCGCGTGAAGATTCATACTTGTTGACATATCAAGTAAGAAAACATGCACGCGGTAACGTGCTTGACATTGGCACAGGAACTGGAATACAAGCAAAGGAAGCCGCAAGCAAGAACAATGTTTTTCATGTTGCTGCTGTTGACATAAATCCTGAAGCAATAGCATTCGCGAAAAAAAATTCGCAGGTGAACCACAAGATTGAGTTTTTCATTGGAGACTTGTTTGCTCCATTAAAAAAGTGCAAAGTTAAAAAGTTTGACACGATTATTTTCAACCCTCCTTATCTGCCAGAAGATCATGGCACTCGCGATGCTGCACTTATCGGTGGCAAACATGGCTGGGAAGTGCTTGAAAAAGCATTAAATCAAGCAAATGACTATCTTGCGCAGAATGGGAGAATACTAATAGTGTTTTCCTCACTCACAAACAAGGATAAAGTTGATGAAATAATAAAAAGAAA
>JACQIC010000074.1 GCA_016198725.1 Candidatus Aenigmatarchaeota archaeon
ATATAACAGTAATAATTCTTCCACTTTTTTAACTTCTTCCTCGTGCAGTAATCCAAGAAATTCCTGTCTGCGCGTAATCTCAACATAACATCTTTCCAAATTAAAAGTAATACCATTGCGTTCAACAATATCCACAAATGGCGGTTGAAGTCCGTATTTTTCAGGTTTGGCATACGCATCTGCCGGAACTGTCCGCGGTTCGCGTTCTTTTGGCGTCCAGTAATCATAAGCAGTTATCCCTCTGAATATTGCTTGTCTGGCGACATAACCTGGCCAGAATTCTTTGTTTGAACGCCACATGCAAAACACTTCTTCAAGCGAAATAATATCTTTTTGCTGAAGCACAAACCTGTCTTTAAACCCTTCGGGCGCAGTCATGTGAGTGTTTCTGATAATCATCCTGTCGTAATAAAATGCTCCCTTAAGACCTGAATGCAGAGCGGAATATATTGGCACGTAAATTAATCCATGCAGTGTTTGTTTGCATTTTAAAAATACTTCAAACCTTTCACCAGAACCAATGTGCCTGACCATTACTAAATTTAAACTATTATAATTTAAATAGTTCTCTGCAAAATAAATTCCTAACAGAATAAAGTATATAAAGCGAGTTCGTTCTGAACATCATATGTTTGACATCACCCGCTTGAAGTCTATCCGCAAACGTCTTGAAATGACACAGCACCAGTTTGCCAAGCACGCCGGAGTGAGCCAGTCGCTGATAGCCAAAATAGAGTCAAACAGCACAGACCCAAGCTATTCAAATGCAGTGAAAATAGAAGAAGCAGTTACTTTATTATCCAAAGAAAAAGAGCCAGAAGCAAAAAGCGTAATGTCAAACAAAGTATTTTCAGTTGATGCCTGCGCAAGCGCCAAAGAAATCATAGTAGTCATGAAAAAAAACAGCATATCACAAGTTCCAGTGCTTGAAACAGGCCACGTCATTGGACTTGTATCAGAAACGAGCCTGCTCGAACAAGACTTGGCAAAAGTAAAAGTTTTACAGGCAAAAGACATCATGACAGAACCGCCGCCAATCGTCTCAGAAAAAACAAAACTCTCAGTCATTGCAGCGCTACTAAGACAATTTCCAATAGTACTGATACGGCAAAATACCCAACTAACAGGAGTAATAACCAAAGCTGACTTGCTACGAGCGCTCGTTTAAATATAACGACAGACAACATGACAGTAGTAGTCATGTTTTTAAGAGAACTTTGAAAAGCCCGACCGAAGGGAGGGGTTATTCAAAGTTCTCATTACTCTTTTCTCATCGCTTGTTCCAACGCTTCATCAAATCGTTCATTAGACCAACCCTGATTCGTGAAGTGCTTGCGCAAACTGGAAATACTCTCACCTTTCTCCACAGAATGCTTCAAATAATTCGTCAGGTGAAATTTTGCATGCATGGCAGCATGTTTTTCCTCATCAACATTATGCATCTTGTTTCTAACCCACACCATGACAATACCCAACATTCCAAACAAAAAAACCATCATAACTAAAAGCGCAGGAATCGAACCATCTTTTTGCACATCTCTCACCGACTGCCCCTGAATGTTCAGCGAGCGGACATCCTGCTGAAGATTGGAAAGCTGAATGCTCAAATCAGCCAGTTGTCCATCATAATTCGCCTGCGGAAGCAAACTTCTCGCGTTTTGAAGCTCATCCAACTGCAGTTTAATCCTGTTCAACTGCACGTTAAGAACGTCAAACTCAGACTCAAGCTGGTCAACCTCCTCCACAACAGCACGAGTAAAATTCTGCAAACGAAGAATATGCACATTGTCAGTCTCGAATTTAGTGATTCTTGCAGGCGGAGGAAACGGCTCATCAGCAAGACGCGGAGACACAGTTGTTTCCAAAGCATACAGCTGAGCAGACAACACAATAACCAAAACAGCCAACACACCCTTTTTCATAACAACACAATAGAATATACAGTTTATATATTTTACTTACAAAAACTTAACCACCACAATTACCACTGCTCCAACCAGACTAGTAAACAACACAATTTTTTCACCATTCTCCACAGGATAAGAAATTCGCCTTTCTGACCACGGCGCAAACAATCCAACACCCTTAGCTGTCAACGCATCCAAAACAATATGCAGCAAATAACTCACCATCAAATAATGATAAATGAACGGAAGATTTGCTTCAAAGATAAAACCCATAACTGTATACCCCCAGACAGTGTGCAATGGCTCATAGCCAAAAACGTACTTGAGCAAAACATCAGTCACAGGAAGCAACTGCGCAATTACAATTAACAATGCCAGCCGGAAGTCAGAAGCAAAAAACCCTGTAAAAACTGCAACAGCCAAGTGCACGAGCAAATTCATACCCACTGTAAAGAATACGGTGTTTAAATGCGTTGTGGAGCACGTTCTGTTAGGTATTCGGGACTTTAGAAAGTGGCGTTAAGAAGTGGGACTTATTCAGAATTTTCTTTTCCTGCAAGATACTCGAGGAATAAAGTGTGAAATATCTTATATCTGCCTCTTTCGGGCTTATCAAGGACTCCTTTTCTAAGCAACTCTTTGATGTAAGGAGAAACATAATTTCTTGGAAGTTTTAACCAATCTACTGCATTTTTAAAAGAAAACTCAGTAGTCTTAGCACTTTTCGCTATGGAAACTATAATTTCTTTGGCTTTTGGACTTAGCGGATGGAACATTGGAGAAAAAAAGTCCTGTCCAAGTCGGTGAGCGATTTTTTCTTTTGCGCGAACAACAACATCTTGCGTTATGTGATTTTCATTTTCATTTAGCGAATCAAAAAGAAGATAGCATATAGCAACTAAAACATAAGGGTGTCCTTCGGAGTTCTTGATAACGTGCTTTATTGCACTCTCATCAATACCCACATTCACAGTCGCCAATCGTTGCAGTATGTATTTTCTCATAGAAGATTCATCAAGTGCGGTTAATCGATGACATGGAAAAAAGCGATTCAATGGAGAGAACGATTCAGACATTCGTTCAGTAAAATTAAATTTTCCTGCTAAAACGATAGAATATTTGGCTTCACTTTCAATTCTTTGAAAAACTTCGCGTATGAATGTCAATATTCCTTTTACTTTTTCCAGTGATTCTGCTTCATCAATTAAAATTACTGCACAGTCAAAATCGTTCCCAAGTTCTTTCCACAGTTTAAGAAGTCTTTGACGAAAAACTTCTTGTATTACTTGAGTTCGTTCAACACTTAAACTTATCTCTTTCCACTCTATCGTGGGCTTAAAAGTCGATGCCCATTTTTGCAATTGGTCAAACTGCTCTCCAAGAGGTTTTCTGCTCAATATTTCTCTTTTCAAATTAGATGAGACATAATCACAAAATTCAGGAATATCATTTATGTTATCTTCATAGTTGGACATTCTTAAAACCAGTGCTTTTTTTTCTTTTGCTAACTGTTCAAGTTTGACTAATAGCGAGGTTTTTCCCATTCCCCTATTGCCTGTAATCGCAAGATTCATAGGTGAACCGTGTGCAGTTTGTACCAGAACTTTTTCGAACTCCGTTATCTCTGGTTCTCGACCAACGAAAAAATCGGGTCTTGCAGGTTGAGTTGGATTGAAAGGGTTGTAGCGCACATAAAAAAAGAAGTATATTGTATATATAAGTTTTTCCATACTATGCTAACTACTTAGGCAAAAACACTAATGATAAGTATTCTAAGTATAGAGATATTTACATACTGTGCTAACTTCTTAGTTATTGTGCCAACACTTACCAGCGCCACATATCAACAGTTTAATAAATTCAACTACTATTATAACGACAGACATAAGTAATTAATGATAAATTGTTATGTCTGTCGAATATGATAAACGAGTAAACTATATTAATTATTTACTTCGTTTATCATATTTACATAATGCCGCGATCGCATAACCCGGTATTGCGACGGTCTTGAATTGCCAAATGCACATCAGAACCGTTTCCGAAAGGAACTCCCGGTTCAAATCCGGGTCGCGGCGTATTCCTGGATTCGGACCGGTATTGCCGGTTCGGATCTTTTATCGACGATAGAAGTTGCTTTTTTTGGCAAATTTGAGGTTTTCATTTTCGGGTTGATGTTGAGTTCTGGCGTGATTTTTGCCGGAATTGTGCTTTTCTTGTTCATTCCGGGAGTGGTTAGTAGTTGAAGTTCATAAATTTATCGTCGTCATTCTGGATTTGAACCGGGAAAAATAACTTGCTGGTTCTTTTTAAAGAAAGGGTTGATTTTTGGTTGACGGGGGTCAAAAAGGGGGTGAAAAAGGGGGTAAGAACGGGCGTGGAAACCCGCGTGCAGGCTTTATCTTTTGGTCATGCGTAGTAACGATTTATGAACGTGGTCTTTTTATTGGAGAAGTCAAGTAAACATTTCAACAGGTTTATTGAATTGCTGAGGAGCCAGTCTAAAGTTAAGATTAAGGATGTCAAGAAGGTGTGTTCTCGTTCGTCCTACTATTTCGTCATTATTAATCGCCTTTACAGCATTAACAAGGCTCTTCGGGAGGTGCACCCCGATTTGTACCTTGCGGAAGCGGCATTAAGCACTACTGAGGCAAAGGAAGTGTTTACAGCGCTAAAAAAGTGTGACTTGATTCAAATCGAGTCAAAAGAAGGTTTCTTTATTTTGAGGTATGCCGATGCTAAGGACTAAGACGATTCAGATTCGCGTTACTCCTGAAGAGCATGAGAGAATCAGAAACAAAGCACTCGCTAAAGGCCATGCCACAATTTCCGCGTTCATGCTGCATTGCACGCTTGAAAAAGATCTGTTGTTTGAACGGCACTTTGAGGAAATGTATCGGGCAATCATGAAGAAATGCAAAAAATCAGGGTTTGATGAGAAAACTGATGCCCTTTAGTTGCAAACTATTTGTATTTGCTCTTTCTTTACCATCGAGAAAAACAAGCAAAGCCTTCCTACCTTCACAGTCCATGAGGTAATAAAATACTTCGTCTCCTTTCTTGAGCGCATTTCCTATAACTATTTCCTTAGCAAGCGTGAGGAAATAGTTCGATCTTTTCTTTTGGAGACGAATCTTCCAGCCGATTCCCTCAAAATACACTTGGTGCAGCTTTTCCTGAATGCCTGTTTGCGTGGTACCCACCCCATTTTATGGCCACCACCTCTTTTGCTCTTTTACAGAATGTTAGTTGTCGCAATTTGCAGGATGCGTTCATTTTGGGTTGTTTTTATGTAACGAGATGACTTTAACCTATCGTAGAGAATTATCAACCCATCAGTTGATTTTTTCAGTTACATTTATATACGCCAGAATATAGTTCCGAGAATATGGGGGTACTTGACACTATAAAAGGCTTACCAAGCCGCGAAGGGATCAACGGACTTATCGTTGACGTGCTTCTCGCAATGCAGCCCTTGACAGCCAAACAAATCTACTTCAAGCTCAAAAAAAGACACGGCGTTTCCGTGAGCTATCAAGCAGTACACAAACGGCTGAAAGCACTTGAAAAAGAAGGACTTCTGAAAAAAGAAGAGCTGGACTACGTCATCAACCCTGCATGGCTTGATCAAGTCAACGACTTCTGCTCATTGGTAAAAAACAGGCTCAGCGCTCGGGAGCGCGTCATGACTCAACTAAAACAAAAGGGCGTCTCTGAAAAGAAAAACATCAAAGTCGTCTCGCTCGATTTGGGAGGAGCGTTATTCAATAACGAGTTTGACGAGCTCTTATGGAGAAGCGAAATTCCCCGCGTTTATGCAGAACAATTCAAAATATCGAAAGAGGAAGCATTCGAACGAGTGACTGCAGAGTACCGTAGACTTTGGGGAAAAACAGAAGGCTGGAGAGACCCAGAATTCTGGCTCAAACACTTCCACCTCAACACCACCTACCCTGCCCTCATAAAGGACATCAAAAAACACATCGCGCCATACATAGACGCTGCGCCAATACTCAAAAAACTCTCCGAACAATACCCAATCATCATTATCAGTCACGCACAAGAAAACATTCTCCACACAAAACTCAAAATCGCCAAATACGACAAATATTTCCTGAAATTATTCTCAACAGGAACCAACTTCACCAAGATGACTAAAGACGTCGACATTTATCGAGAAATCTGCGATGAACTCAAAATCCAACCAGAAGAACTCGTCCACATTGGAAATAACATTGACTTTGACTACAAAATACCCTCTTCCATAGGAATAAATGCATTCCTCATCGACAGAATAGGCCACAGAAAAGAGCCATATGTCGTTAGAGATTTATATGAGTTTGAAGAAAAAATCAGAGACTTGGAGGCAATACAATGATAAAAGTAATCAGTTTCGACTTAGACGACACGCTCAGCGACTCGCAATTTGACGAACTTATCTGGAGAACAGAGATTCCCAAAGCATACGCCAAAGAAAAAGGAATGCCCTTTGAGCAGGCTCACAAAGAAGTCACCGCAGAGTACAAAAATCTCTGGGGCAAAGCGGCCGGCAACTGGAGAGATGCAAGCTTTTGGCTCAAACACTTTGGACTCAAAACAACATGGGAAGATCTCCTAAACGCACTCCACCACGAAATAAAACACTTCGACGATGTTGTTCCTGTACTCGAAGAGCTATCCAAAAGGTTCAAGCTCGTCATCGTGTCAAACGCAGAGCGCAAATTCATCGACGCAAAGCTCAAACTCAATCATATCGGAAAGTTCTTCAGCAAAGTATACTCTGCTTCTTCAGACTTCAACCTGAAGAAAAAGGAAGCACGGGTGTTTAAGAAAGTTCTTGAAGACTTTAACATCAAGGCGGAAGAATTGGTTCACATCGGAGATGAAGAAGAATACGATGTGAAAGTACCACGATCACTTGGAGCACAGGCGTTCCTGCTGTGCAGGAAGGGAGATAAGAAAGCGGATTTCAATGATTTGCATGAGTTTAAGACAAAAGTGTTGAACTGAAGGTGAATGCATGAGCGAACAACCAAGTCAAGAAAAACCAAGTATATCGGGAAAACCGGAAATACAAGAAGAAGAGTGCCGTAAATTGGAACGCTCATTAGCAAATGAAGAATGGATAGCGCCTAATGAAGAACTCGACGTTCTCATCAAAGTTGAGGGGCCGAAATATATCCCTAAAAACATAAACCCAAGTGGGTGGCTGAACGACTACATTCTCAGAACCCGAATAAAACTCTCTGATATCAGCACAGTTCTACAAGATCCTTATGTGGTTTCGGTTGGGTTCAGAAGGAAGGAAAAAGAAGATTACAACCAGCCAGGTGAATCGAATCAAAATGAATAAAGACATAATCAAAGAGATGCAAGAACTTGCTAAATCTAAAAATGGAGTTTGTCTGTCAACAACGTATGTGAATAATCATACCAATTTACGATGGCAATGTGCGGAGAGTCACATGTGGAAGACTATTCCTAAAGTCATAAAGAGAGGTGGGTGGTGTCCTGTTTGCGCTATCGTTAGTCGTGCAGAAAAGAAACGTAAATATTCAATAGAAGATATGCGTGCATTGGCGGCTTCGAGAGGGGGCAAATGTCTCTCAACACGCTATACTAACTTTCATTCAAAATTAAAATGGCGATGCGCTGAAGGACATATTTGGAAAGCAACATGGGCTCATATAAAAGCAGAACAATGGTGTCGTCTTTGTGGCTTTGTTCGTGCAGCCAGCAAGCAAAGATCTTCAATTGAAGAAATGCAAAAAATTGCAAGGGCGAGAGGCGGTGAATGCCTATCAAGTGAGTATATCAACAATAGAACGAAATTAAGGTGGCGTTGTGGAAAAGGTCACCTTTGGGAAGCCGAACCAGCTAATGTTGTTCCAGGCCATTGGTGCCCATATTGTGCTGGCAATATTCGATCATCAATCAAAGAAATGCAAGAGTTAGCAAAGAGCCGAGGTGGAAAATGTCTTTCAAAAAGCTATGTTAATGCTCGTAGCAAGCTCAAATGGCAATGTGCGGATGGCCATGTCTTTCAAAGTGCTACCACAGATGTAAAAAGTGGAAAATGGTGTCCGACATGTTTTTCCAGTATAGGTGAAAATCTTTGCCGTTACTATTTTGAGACACTATTTGATGAGAAATTCATTAGAAGTAGACCTAAATGGCTCGTTAACTCGAAAGGGAGACGATTAGAACTTGATGGTTATTGTGAGAAACTTAAGCTCGCGTTCGAGTATCAAGGAAGTCAGCATTACAGACAACATAAGTTTTTCCATATTAAAAGAAGTCTTGCGATGCAAAAGCAAGATGATAATTTTAAAGCAAAAATTTGTCAGAAATATGGTGTCGATCTTATCGTAGTTCCTTATCTTCTTAATCACAAAAATATGAAAGAGTATATCATTCGAAGCTGCAAGAAGAAAAGAATCAATATTCCAAAAAATCCATCACTAATAGAATGTAGACCATTTAACTTTTATCCACAAAAATTGAAAGAATTACAAAATATCGCTGCTTCCAAAGGGGGCAAGTGTCGATCTTCAAATTATCTGGGTGTTCATACGAAGCTGCACTGGGAATGCAAAGAACATCATCGATGGTATGCTACACCGGCACACGTTACTAATGGAAAATGGTGTCCAGAATGCGCAATCATGAAGAATGCAGCAAAGCAGAGATTAACTATTGAAGATATGCAAAAACTCGCTGAAGAAAAAGATGGCAAATGCATTTCAAAATCTTATATCAATGCGAGGACGAAACTGAAATGGCAATGCGCGCAGGGACATGTTTGGGGGGCTATTCCAGATGTCATTAAGAACAGGGGGTCTTGGTGCCCTTATTGTTCTCATCGAGCAAGATCGACCATAGACGAAATGCAACAAGAATCACTTTCCAAGCAGGTGACTTAAGTGCTTCACGAAATGCGTCTTGATGAAGGTCCTTTTGAACGGATAAAACGCGGTGAGAAGAAGATAGAGTTCAGAGTAAATGATGAAAAACGACGTTTGGTTAAAGTCGGCGATGAAATTGTGTTCTCAAAAAGACCAGAACTCAAAGAGAAGATCCACGTGAAAGTCACTGCGCTTGAACATTTTGACTCTTTTGATGCACTCTTGAAAAAGTATCCTGAACAGAAAGGAATTGAAAAACGGTACACGCCCGAAGAAGAGAAGAGAGGCGGTGTTGTTGCTTTTCACATTCAATTGCTTGGTACTACAAAATGACACTATCCGTTATAGAAACCGTTCAAATAATGGGGGAAGCATACAGAAGTATTCAATTGAAGGTCTTGGCATTTCGTAATGGAAATAAGTTACAGAACATTATGACCCTGATTCAGTTTTCAATGGATCACCCATCAGCTGTGGTCAACAAAGAAGAACGTCAAAATCTTCTGTTCGTAGAACAATCGCTACCTATTGAAGCATTGAAAGACATACGAGACCAAATCATTTCAGGAAAGCTCATCATAAATCCAAAAGAATATGTTGAAATTACTGCCAAGGATATTAATCCTCTGAATTGTACAATAAACTGGCTGCATAAGCAAGATCCAAATCGCTGGCTTGAACTAGTGGCAGAGCTTAAAATGCCATCCAAGTTGGATTGCCAGCAAGTTGAGCGAGCTTGTCGAGCATTCTCTTTACCACACTTGCAAGCCCTGAAGCAATACAAATTTGGAACCCGTTTCGAAAGCCCTTCAATCGAAGAGACTATAAGAGTGGTACTGCCGGTGTATGCGAAAATTGCCTCCACATCACTCGATGAGCAAGGTATTTTTAATGCAAAAATCTTATTGCATGAAAAAATAGCTCCAGTAGCGTTAACGTTAGAACAACTTGACCGGCAGGCTATGCCGGTTGGACCTCATAAAACAGAAGAGATTCCAGCTTCAAAAACTGGCATAGCAGAATACGAAAAACAATTCCCAATCAACTTAAACTCTGACCAAAGTAACATAAAAATAAGTCTGTTTCACACAGCTCTTGGTATAGAAATAGATTATGTTTACGAATCTCTGCGAGAAATCATTGTAAGACATGGTTTCGCAGTTCCAATCTTATTCAGGGCAACGAACGAATTTCTCAAAAAAGACGATTTGCTGAAAATGTTAACGGATCCCACTCCGCAACGCGGGAATCGGCGAAAAATAGACACGAGTGAAGTTTTTGAACTTGGAGTTCACATATTGCTCAGTGTTGGCGGACTTTCAACTGTAACTCTGGGACCTAATGAAGTACTACGCAGTTCCGTTTCAAAATCCTCCGGTTCAGCAGACATCTTAGCTTACGATCCATCAAGCGGCACTTTGTTTGTTATCAGTTGCAAAGCAGGAATAACAGATAAGAATTCAATCGACCAAATAATTACCACCTCAAGAGAGCTGGAAAGACGACTGGAATGCAAACACCTGAAAACTATCCCTTGTGTGTTCACATCAACAGATGCGCCTTTAATTAAACAGGAAGCCTCAAAATTAGGCGTTCTTCTATTCGACAAACAAGGCATGCAAGAAATTCTCAAGCATGCCCAAGTAGGAAAATTAACCCTTGAACAGCTACAAAAGATCTGAATACAAATCATAATCATTAAAATGAAATCCGAAGACCATAAAAGAGCTCTGTCCGTTCTGAAAAAGATAGTTGTGCGCGAGAAATGGCGCAAAATGCCAAAAATGAAAGGAGAAGTAGTCGAGAAGAATTTGACAAAAAGTGGCAACATCAAACTCGTGCTGAAACAGAAAGAAGATGATTGCACAGTTTACGTCCTGAAACGGAACAAGAATTTGTTTGGAGAAGCTGGCAAAGTTCGAAAAGGAGATTTTGTACACGTTGCATTGAGAACGCATCTTGGAAAAAAGTACTGCACGAAAATCACAAGGCAGAAAGAACAACGGCTGGATTCGTGGGTTTGAGAGGTTCAAAAAATTAATATTTGAACGACCGGTAAAACCTACATTCAGAGGAGCGCAAACAACACCCGTCGAAAAGCCGAGATTATATATCTTGTATAAATGTCACCACTTCAGCTTTGTCTATTTTATCTCTTAACCTTATAAAATTTCTCTGGCCTAATTCATTAAGCTCTTTCGCTTGAACGTTACGCATTTGATTTAGAAGTATTTTTTTAATTGTTTTATCCCCTTTACCAATTTGAAGAAATATCATGTTCAAAGCAGTACGTTCAAGCATTAGTATTGGCGATTCTTCAAGCTTCAGGTTATAAGTACTAGTATTGCTTAGCAAAGCGAGAACCATGCCAATCATAAATCCATAATAGTATGCCTCGCGGATTAAAAAAATAGAACTACCAACAGGCCTAGATATTTCACCTATAGCAATCTTATCGCCATCAACCCTGCCCAAGTATCTACATCCTTCCATCACGCTTTTTTCAAAGGCGTGTAATTCTTTTATAGGTTTAGATAAAACTCGGCCACTGTTACCGCGTATAAAACCTTCAGCATAACCCTTTGAAAATCTCGTAAATGCAAGATCAGCAGCTAACTGAAAAGAATCTTTAAAATCGTTTGGACCTACTTTACCAAACGCAAATATTGCCATAACATAAAAATTCTTTTCCGATATATATATATACCATACTAAAAAATACATGATTAAAAATATACTTAGCAGTTTTATCTACTTCTAAGATGTCTGGTATTTCGTCAGGTTTAAATAATCCTGTTATGTTGGATTTCAGTATGGATTGGGCTCAATTTGATCGTGGGGTGTATCTTGTTAACGTGTTAGGTATTGTTTATGATGTGAGGAATAATTTGATTCTTATTGGGAGAAGAGAACAAGATCCGCACATTAAGGAATTGAGTTGGTGCTTTCCAGGCGGCAGACCAAAATATGGTGAAGATTTAGAAGAAGGTTTAAAGCGAGAGATCAGAACGAAGACAGGACTTGATGTTCGAGTGAACAAGCTTATTTTTGCACGCGCATATCCAGAACGAAAAGAATTTCTTTCACTCTTTTACGAATGCGAAGTTATCGGTGGTGAATTGAAAGCAGGCGAACTATTTGTTGAATGCAAGTGGATAGCGCCAACAGCGGTGTCAGAATATTTCACAACTTCAATTCATCCAAAAATTATGAATTACTTAAGAGCCATAGAAAAAGCCACCTATCCTTGAGTTTTTATGACGGAACAACAAGGCAGAGGATTTGAGAGTATTATGATTAACGTGTCTTCTTTTTATAATGTTTTTCCAGATGGCTGTTCAGGATGTATAACGCAGGAATAACCAGAACAAAGCCGATCACCAGCAAAAATCCCAAGGCGCGGTTGCCAAGATTAATGTCAAGCAACAGCCATACGCTTCTGAAAATCAACACGGAACCTAAGATCAACACCAACTCCCATAAAACATGCCAGCTCTCGTGCATGCGCATAGAAACCCTTGCGTCCTATAAAAATTATTCCAAAATCTTCAGAGGTTGTCCGGCATTTATGCCGGACTGAATAATTGTGAAAAAGATTGAGTAATTTGTTGGAATATTTGCTGTATGTTCATGTCTTTTTTCTTGATTTGGTTCCAGATTCTTCTCAG
>JACQIC010000075.1 GCA_016198725.1 Candidatus Aenigmatarchaeota archaeon
CATGGAGCTGAAAGAAAATTACCTGACAAAGTCAGGCGCCACGGACTCTCAAAAAACAGCAGAAAGCGCTCTCAAAAAAGCATTATGGCGCCAGAAGAAGTTACTTCGGGGAAGTCTGGGTTTACACAACATTTAAAAACCTGTCATGTTTTTCTGTGATAGAATTCTATGTAAGAGAATAAATCTGAACAGGGAGCACCAGAAGCTCAGAGGGACGGAAAGGAGGTCTCTAAGGGTAGTTTGAAAAATAGCCACATTTATGCTGTCCGCACGACTGCCAATCGTGAGGATCAGGTGATGGATTTTATCACAAGCAACGTGAAAAAGAAGAAGCTTCCTGTTTTTTCAGTTATCCGCCCTCATGGCATGAGAGGGTATATTTTTCTTGAAGCGTTTGACCGTCAAAGTGCAGAGCAGTCTGCGTTTAATGTTCCTTATGCTCGCGGCTTGCTGCCAAAAGAAATAGCGTATGCCGAGATTGAGCATATGCTTGAGCAGGTGAAGCGTGAGGTTGACATTCGCAAGAATGACATCGTCGAGATTATTTCTGGTCCGTTTAAGCGTGAGCAGGCAAAGATTACGCGTGTTGACAAGGCAAAAGAAGAAGTTGTGGTTGAGTTGCTGGGTGCTGCAGTGCCTATTCCTATTACTGTGAAGATTGATGCTGTTAAAGTTATCAGGAGAGAAACAGAGTCTGCCCCTGACGAAAAAGAGGAGGTTTAAAAAGCAGTCTGCTTTTTTTGTTTACAATGGGAAAGCAATCAATTGATGCGCTTGTTGAAGGCGGCAAGGCAACTGCTGCTCCGCCGCTTGGTCCTGCACTTGGACCTCTTGGAGTAAATATAGGGCAGGTGATTGCTGAAATTAACAGGAAAACAGTTGATTTTAAGGGCATGCAGGTGCCGGTGAAAGTCATTGTTAATGATGACAAGTCTTTTACTGTTACTGTGGGAACTCCTCCTGTTTCTGCGCTTATTAAGAAAGAGGCGGGTATTGAAAAGGGTTCTGGCAATCCTTTGACTGATAAGGTTGCTGATTTGCGTATAGAGAATATTATCAAGGTTGCCAAGATGAAGAGTGATTCTTTGCTTGGAAGGGACATGTTTTCCAAGGTTAAGGAAGTTTTGGGTACGTGCAACAGCATGGGTGTCATGGTTGGCGGAAAAGCAGGAGTTGAGGTTATTGCCGAAATTAATGAAGGGAAATATAAAGAAGAAATTTCCAAGATGAAAACTGAGCTCAGTGCAGAGGAGCTTAAAACGCTTGAGCAGGAGAGAAAGCGCCTGCAGGAAGAGCTTACTAAGCGCCGCGCCGAGTTTGAGTCGCTTGCTAAGTCAATTATTGAAAAGTTTGCAGGTCAGCCTCGTGGTGTTATCAAGTCCAAGCTTATTGAAGCAAAAATACCGACTGTGCTTATTGAAGAGCTTCTGCCTGCTGAAAAAGCAGCAGCTCCTGCTGTGGGAGCAGCACCTGCAGGAAAGACTGCTGCGCCTGCAAAGAAATAAGTTATAGCAAATCTCATTAATTTTGGAAGGGATTTTGTGAGATTTGCTATACTACCAAAGTGCAGAAAATTTCTATTTTTGGTGCACTTTGGCATTAGAAAAATATTTAAACAATCAGTGGTATTTTTGTGCAATGAAACTTCGTCGTTTGCTTGCGATTGCATTCATGCTTGGTTTGTTTATTTCACTTGTTATTTTGTTGTCTTCTTTTTTTTCCAGAGAGCCGCCTTATAGGCGTATTATTCTAAACGCTATTGAGCTGCGTAATGTGGGTAATAATTCAGTTGCAAAAGCACGGCTTGTTTCAGAGCTTGATAGTCTTGTTCAGCAGACAAAACATACTGAGGTCAAAACGCACTGGCAGCGCTTGACTGAGTGTATGGCTGAATGTTCTGATGACACTTATTTTGATTTGGTTGTCGCTTCTGCTATTGAAGGTCAGGAAACTGTTCCAAATGCAAAACTCGTGGGTGATTTGGTGGTCACCAATCGTTTTTGGGGCGCTAATGATGTTGTTGAATTTTCAAGGGCACTTGCCTCGGCAGATGAAGCGATTGGTCAAATGCGTTCAAAGATGTTTGACAGGCAGTGGGGTGCGGTTATTGCGTGTGATGGGAAGTGTGAGGAAAAGAATGATTTATTTTTTGACTTGATTCGTGTTGTTGTTTCGCAGGAGGTGTGAGTATGAAAAAATTTCGGCTCGAATTCGCAATTATCGTCACGTCTATATTGTTGATGGCTTTGTATTTTTCTGACACTACCATAACTGGCTTTGCCAGCACTCAGGTGTTTTACAAAAATATTGATTTATCTGTTGACAACAGCCAGAGTTTTGTGCTGAAAGGCTTGCAAAGTTTGCGTTCTTTTACTTTGACTGGCGAGATTGTCGGCGCTGGTGCAGTATTGGTTGTGCTTGATGATGGTGCTGGAAGCAGGAAAGTGGTGTACTCAAACGATGGCGGGAGTTCTCAGTTTGTTTCAACAAAAGATGTTGGTTATGAGTCGTCTATTGAGCTTGTCCCGCAATACGCGCTTGCAGGGTATGCTGAACATGAAAGGGTGAAATTAACTGAAGGTTTGTTTGAGTCTTGCGGGGAAGCTTGTGCGCTAAACTCGTGGACTGCGAAGGAGTTTATTCTCAGTGTTTATGTTGAGCCGGGAACAAAACTGGTGTTGAGAAAGATAACTTATACTTAGTAGTGTTTTTCTTTCGTGAGACAGATTATAGGATATCTCACTAGAAGCCACAACAACTCCGCCTCACAAGTGGTGGACTTAAGCAGCAAAACTGCAGAAATCCAGTGGGTTAGTCCCTTCACCAGTTCGAATCCGGTTCCTCGCAATTCAGACTCGTAGGATAACTCTCATGACAAAATTAACTTGCAGCGCAATGTTTAAAAGTCCTACTGCTTTGTCACGGATATGCAGGATATAACGAGTTCAGACGAGGATGTGGAAAGCCCTGATGAGTACGAGAATTTGCCAACTCTGGACATTAATAAAACTAATCCTGATGTAAAAGATATTCGAGAACTTCTTGAGTATATGGAGCTTTGTTCTTTGCAGGATTTGGAGTTGCTTTTGAGGGGGAATGTAAGAAAGAATGAGGAATTATCTGATAAGTACTTTCTCACAAATATCTACTCGCCAGCGTGGCATACTGCTTATTTCGGACAAGGGAACAGAAATGATGGTGTGGAACTAACTGTAGTCGTATTTAAGCGGCTTTTGTTTCCAGATAGGACTCGAATGAATAATTCCTGTGCTGTTCGACCTTGGACTATTCGCGAGGTACTCTTCCAACCGTATTTTGGGTTTGCATCAAGGTCTGATCATGAGATGTACTATGATGCGCTTGCAACACTTCGCTCGCCACCAGCAAAGACTGTTTATAAACTGCTTGCGCGTCTCCACGGAAAATAGATTTTGTAGGTATAACTGCGATTTAAAAAAGAAAGAAAAGGCCAGCCTACAATCCTTCAGACTTCCACGAAGTAACTTCTTCTGGCGCTGTAATGCTTTTTTGAGAGCGTTTTCTGCTGTTTTTTGAGAGCTTTGAAGAGGGTGCTAAAAGTCCTTCAGCGCAAATCTTGCGTGACCATCTGAATCTTGAATGGTGTTGGCTTGAAAGTTTTCACAGTAG
>JACQIC010000080.1 GCA_016198725.1 Candidatus Aenigmatarchaeota archaeon
AAACTGAAGAAATTGAAAATTTATTAATCCAATTGTATGGAACAGAAAAATTATCTGCTTAACTTCTCTTTGATATGACTAACAAGAAGCTCATATTTACTCTGTTTTTGTTGGCTATGATGTTGCCATTGTTCTAAAAAACTATCCGCTAAATCTCCAATAAACTGTTCCTTTGTTTGTTCTTTCTCAACCATCTCTTTAACATGCCATTGTATTTGGATTGCCGCATCAAAATTTATTTGAGGAATTTGTTTTATATCGAGCTTAAATAAATCTTTTATATGTGCTTCTTTAATTATTGCACCAGAAGAATGATTTTCCCAATAAATCCCCATAAACCATAAGTCTAGCTTTTTTAGTAACTCCTGATAGTCTTCTCTACTGATTATTTCATGGCAAAATTCTAATAGTCTTTGAGCAGACATAATATTCGGTGCTCTGCTTAATCTACTAATCTCATGAGATTTAACATTTATCAAAATAACTTTTTCAAAGTCAGATTTCATATCCTTACCATAAAATAAAACAAGATCGGCCCCTTCTTGTTGCCATCTTTTAACGGGTTTGTTTACAAGAAAATCCTTAATTTGTTGTTTTGTTCTGAGTAATGAACTCCACCAAGTAGAATCAAGAAATTCTTCAATTTTTTCTTCATCTTGACCTATGATTTGCAAATTTTCTTCAATAAATTCATTAGGAAAAAACACTTTCCATTTGTTCTTTAATAAAAATTCTTTAACCCACTCTTCGAAAGGCATGCCAGCTTCATGCCCATAAGCATCAGCTTTATTTAACCCTTTTATGACTGCCCCTTTAGATAACTCAAGTTTTAATTGTTTGGTTACTTCCCGTTTTATTTTATCTGTTTCATACATTATACCATATCGTTTTACTGACAACTTTATAAAGATATTCAACTATTTGCGCAAGACCGCAAAAGTTGAGTAACTAAAACAAGTAAGCCCATTACTTAATAAACTGGCAGAAAAAGAAAGAGATTGAGGACAAATGAATTTAAGAGAACTTCACGAATGTGAAAAATCAGAAAACAAGATAGCGTGCATCGAAGTAAATCACGCAGGAGTAACTTTTTGCAGTTACTGCCACAAACAAGTTCCTTATAACCTTTTTTTCAAAGATGTGGTAGACGAGCACATTAAAGAAAAAGGTTTGAAAAATAAATTTCCATCTTTCAGTAATAACAAACAATTTTAAAGGCAGAAGCAACTGTTCATCGTATGCTTCGCGTTGCAATTAATGGTTTTGGCAGGATTGGCAGGCAGGTGCTGCAGGCAGGCATTGACGATTCTAAAATTGAGTGGGTTGCAGTGAATGATTTGACTGATACTGCAACGCTTGCGCATTTGCTGAAATATGACAGCGTGTTTGGCAAGTTTCCAGGAACAGTTGAAGCGAAGCCAAACTCACTGATAATAAATGGCAAGGAAGTTAAAGTGTTGGCGGAAAAAAATCCTTCATTGCTGCCGTGGAAGGAGTTGAAAGTTGATGTTGTTGTGGAAAGCACTGGCTTTTTCACAGACAAGGAAGGCGCATCCAAACATCTCAAGGCCGGCGCAAAGAAAGTTTTGATTTCTGCCCCTTCAAAAGATGCAGATATTACTATTGTCAAAGGTGTTAATGAGCATTTGTATGACAGGAAAAAACACAATATTATCAGCAATGCGTCATGCACTACGAATTGTTTGGCGCCAATGGTTAAGGTTTTGCATGATAATTTCAAGGTTAAGCGGGGTTTTATGGTTACTGCACATTCTTACACTGCAGACCAGCGGTTGGTGGACTCGCCTCACAGTGATTTGCGCAGGGCAAGAGCAGCTGCAGTTAGTATAATCCCCACAACTACTGGCGCCGCAAAGACTGTTGCAGAAGTTATTCCTGCGCTGAAGGGCAAGCTTGATGGTTTTGCGTGGCGTGTTCCAACGCCTGACGGCTCGATTGTTCAGTTTACTGCAGAGCTTGAAAAGCCCGCGACCATTGAAAAAATCAACTGGTTGTTCAGCGAGGTTGCAAAGTATCACCTAAAAGGCGTGCTGGAATTTTCTAATGAACCTTTAGTCAGCAGGGATATTATCAAGAATCCGCACAGTTGCATACTTGATTCTTTGTCAACAAACGTTATTGATGGCACTTTGGTTAGTATTTCTGGATGGTATGACAATGAGTGGGGTTATTCCTGCAGAATAGTTGATGTGTTAAAGTTAATAAATTAAAATGTAGTACGTAAAGTTCTTAAATAAGAACTGACTGTTTGTTTATTATGGGGAAATACTTTACTTTGCATGATTTTAACTTCAAAAACAAGTATGTTCTTGTTAGAGTTGATTTTAATGTTCCGCTGAGTAATGGAATGGTGGCAGATGATTTCAAAATAAAACAAACACTGCCCACGCTTAACTACATTATTTCAAATGGGGGCATTCCTTTAATCCTGTCGCATCTTGGCAAGCCTAAAGGGGTTGATGAGTCGTTGCGCATGACTCCTGTTGCAAAACAACTGCAGAAACTAACAAAACATGAGGTGTTGACAACAAATGACTGTGTTGGTGCGGAAGTTGAGGACGCCATTCAAAGCCTGCATCATGGCAGTATGTTAGTGCTTGAAAACGTGCGCTTTCATGAAGAGGAGGAAAAAGGCGATGACCAGTTTGCCAGAAATCTTGCAGGGCTTGCTGACTTGTGCGTTCTTGATGCATTTGGAACAATGCATAGGGAGCACGCAAGTGTTGTTGGGGTGCCGCAATATATTCCAACTGCCGCAGGGCTTTTGGTGCAGAAAGAAATTGAGGTTTTTCAGAAAATATTTTCAAAACCAAAACGTCCATTTTTTGGAATTATGGGTGGCGCGAAAATAAGCTCAAAAATGGGAGTTATAAGCAAACTTGAGAAAAAAGTTGACATGATTTTGATGGGCGGGGCGCTGGCGTTGTCGGTGTATCATTCTCGTGGAATTGAAACAGGAAAAAGCCTTGTTGAGCCTGTGAAAAGGAGAAACTGGGAAAACTTGCTTTTGCCGCAGGACTTTGTTGCGGCTACCTCTCCGAAAGGAAGAGCCAAAAACGTGCGGTACGATCAAATTCAAAAAAACATGGCAGGATATGATATAGGTCCTGAGGCGATAAAATCCTACAAAACACTTCTTCAATCTGCAAAAACAGTGCTTTGGAATGGCACGCTTGGACTGGTTGAGGAAGAAAAGTTTGCTCGTGGAACTGATGAAATTGCACGCTGTTTAATAACACTGCCTGACGCGGATGTTGTGGTTTGCGGTGGAGAAACAGCATATGCTGTAAGAAAGTATTCAGCGAAATTCACGCATGTCTCAACAGGAGGGGGTGCGAGTCTTGAATACATAGAAAAAGGAACACTGCCGGGTATTGATGCACTGAAGAAAAATTACGAAAAATTCCAAAAAATTTAAATACATTTTTATTTTTTCAAACAATATACTCAAAGAGAGGGTGGAGCAGGGATATACCTAAATAACTCCACCCTTAATATTTAAGTTGACGAAGCGGCAATAAATGGGAAAACTTGTAAAGCTGGTATTGGGGGATGTTGAGGCGTTGTTTGCAAAAGCAAAGAATGCCAAAGATGCAGTTGTTGCAAAACGCTTTGTGAGAAAGGCAAGAGTGCTGGCAATGAAGCACAGGTTTCGTTTGCCGGTTAGCTTCAAAAGACTGTTTTGCAAGCACTGCAATGCATATTTTGTGCAGGGGAAGAATGTGAGAATCAGAACAACAAAAGGAAAAGTAGTTTATACTTGCTTTACTTGCAAGAAATTCATGCGTTTCAGTTACAGCAATAAAAAAATCCTTGAGTGAGCCCAGCGAACTCAGGATTTTGTTAAATCGTTTAACAAAAAAGCAATATTTATAAAGCAAACTCAACTAATTCTGCAAATAACACTCTGTTGGCAAAAAAGAAGTGAAAAAAGAGCCAGATTTTAGTAAGTTAGTGGAAAAAGTCATTTTTACCTACTCGACAGAGCATCTTGCGCAGAAAGATAAAGTCAGATTTTACTATGCGCTGAAAGGCAGAGATGGAATTTCAGGCATTATTGTAGCATTGAATATAGAACAATTGGGCAAAACTGTTCTTCTTGTCAACTCTGACAAAGAGTCTGACGTTACAGAGTTTTTGGAATTTTGGAAATGTGAGTATCAGAAAAAGAGGGTGTATCTTGAGCAGTAAATCACGAATAGTGGAAGCGCTGGCCGTGATTTTAATAATTGCAGCACTCTTCTTAGTCAATAACAACAACTTCACCGGGCTTGCAGCATACGAAGAAACTTATTCCATTAACATAAATGAAACAATAGACTCAAACAGCCCGTTACTATTGACACTGCAAGGAAGCGCGTCAACGCTCAAGCTTTCAGGACTTGCATTTGGCATTGGAAATTATGCAGTAATGCTTGTATCCGAAGACGGACAATTTGTAATCGCAAATGGAACAGTGGAAGAAAACAGCACAATAGAATTAAGCAATGTTTGCGTTGAAACGTGCAGTCTTGAAAACATAACTGCAAACATAGCAATCCGTGTGACAGGAGAAGCGCTTGTTAATGTATCTGAAATTACTTACGCGCTGGCAAAAAAACTTGATGAACTCAAATGGAACCTTTCAACCAATAGGTTCGCAATAACTGCAGGGGAATCAATAAAAATAAACCTGTCAGAACTAATACTGCCTGCAGACGCGAACGTGACTTTTGGCGCAACCCAGACAGGAAGGCTGAGCGTGTTGCTGGACACAAATATTTTGAACATCACGCCTGAGCTTGATTTTGCCGGCAGGAGGATTGTCGGCATTCTCGCAACAGACGGCGTGCAGGCAATAAGAAGCGAGTTGATTATAGACGTGTCGCCTGCAGAAAACATTTCTGTTCCTGAAATAGATGATGATGTTGTTGCGGCGCTGGCAGCAGAGCCGGAAGTTGATGTAATTATTGTTTTGAAGCAGGCAAACATCAGCATTGGCGGAAGGTCAAAACTTGTTGAGCAAAAACTGCAAACAAGAATACTGCGTGATGCACTGCTTGAAAACCTCACTGCTCCGCGTGCCGGGCGATATGGCGAGTTTGACTATAATGTTACACGCGCTTACGAAACTTTGCCGGTCGTTGCTGGTACGCTTACTCAGCAGGGCTTAGATAAACTCAGACAAAATCCTGTTGTTGCGCAAGTAATCCCAGATGACGTGTTCAGCATAGCAAGAACAGAAGCGCTGCCATTGATTAATTCAACAGCAGCATATGCTCCGCTTAATTATACACCGCAAATGCCGTTGAACTTGACAGGAAGCGGGCTAACCGCTTGTCTGCTTGATACCGGAGTTGATAAAACCCATCCAGAACTCGCAGGCGCAATAGTTGAAGGGTTTGACTTCGTAAACAATGACGCAAACGCAACAGATGACGCAGTTGACAGCCACGGCACTCATGTTGCCGGAATCCTGCATTCTGCCGCGCCTAATGCAACCCTCATGCCGCTTAAAGTCTGCGACAGCGCAGGCAAATGCAAACTAAGCAATGTTCTTGCAGGAATAGATTATTGCATGAATGCATCGACTGCATTGAACATCAGCGTGATAAGCGCAAGCATTAGCGACCATGGAGAATACAACAGCACGACGTGCCCGACATTTATTGATGGCGTGCTGCAGGCAGTTGCCAGTGCAAACACAACGTTTGTTTCAGCTTCTGGCAACGACATGCATACAAATGGCATAAGTTATCCTGCATGCTCGCCATACACTATAGCGGTTGGCGCTTCAACAAAACAGGACATGATTGCGCCATTTTCTAATACAGGTGAACTGCTTGATGTGCTTGCGCCAGGAGTTGATATTCAAAGCACTGCAATTAATGGCGGTTACGCAACACTGTCAGGAACTTCTGTTGCCACTCCATTTGTTGCTGGCGCAGTTATGCTTAGGCAGGAAGCAAATGGGAGAAAATCTGTTGAAACTGTCAGAGAATCCTTGAGAACAACAGGCAGGAACATCAGCGGCTTTATGCGCTTGGATGCTGCAGAATTTATTGGCATCGTAAACCTAACGCCTCAGTCAACAAACACAACCCTGCCACCCATTACAAATACCACATATGCTAAAATAGAATTCAAACAGCAAGTTGATTTAACGAACTTTACCGCCTGCAGTAATTTGTCGTACAATCATGCAGAAATAAATTCAACATCCTGCCCAGAGTATAATCTGTCTGCAAGAATATGGTTTTACAACCTGCCATTTGTTGACAACCTGACAGCATTGCGTGATGGCGTGCCGTGCAGTGCAAATATTTGCGAAAATCTGACGCTGAATGGCAGTAATATTTTCATTGATGTAAAAGAGTTTTCAGCATACAGCATTAATGGAAGCGAGCAGATTTTATCAACAGAATTCGTTCACGGCCAGAGCTTTAGCGTTGCGTCAACTGCAAACGTGACATTTAACGGAAGCGCAGGAGATTTAATGATAACTGCAGCTAATGGAGATTGGAATAATGATGGAGTGGATGACATAATAATAGGGTCATTAGGCGCAGACGTGCAGGGCCTGACTGACAATGGACAGTTAGGCATTTTTTTCGGACCTCGCGCTCAAGGCCAGAGTTTCAAACTGGCAAGCGCAAACGTGACATTTAACGGAAGCGTAGGAAGCGACTTTGCAGGAATAGATGCTGACGCAGGAGACTTTAACAACGACAACAACACAGATGTTATTATCGGCTGGGATGAGGCAAAGGGCAATGCTGGCCAGGCATTTATTTTCTTTGGACCATTTGCTCAAGGCAAAAGCATAGTATTGAGCAATGCAAACGCGAACATAAGCTTTAACGGGTCAGCAACGATGAAATTAGGCTCAGGTGTTGGGTTTGGCGACATGAACAATGACGGCATAGACGACGCGCTCGTGGGAGCCAACAAAAATCTTTTGGGAGGAGGCGACGGCCAGATAGGTGTCTGGTTTGGCCCGTTCACTCACGGCAAGAGTTTTACAGACACCACCGCAAACGTAACCTTTAACGCAACAGTTGCAAATGACCAGATGAGCAGAGGAATCGCCAGCGGAAAACTTGACAGCGACGCGATTGATGACATAGTTATCGGAAGTAATCTTGCTGACGTGGCCGGAATAACAAATAACGGACAAATAATGATTTACTTCGGGCCATTCTCACAGGGACAAAGCTTTTTACGAACGCAGGCAAACGTAACATTCAACGGCAGTGCAGACACTGACCGTGCAGGCGAAGGAATTGACGTTGGAGACTTTAATAACGACGGATTATCTGATGTGGGCATTGGCGCTTTTCTCGCAGACCCGCAGGGCCTAAGCGGAGCAGGCCAAGCATACGTGTTTTTCGGCACGTTCGCACAAGGCCAGAGTTTCAAACTGGCAAGCGCAAACGTGACATTCAACGGTAGTGCCGCAGGCGATAGCTTTGGCTGGGGAGTTAGCAACGGAGATTTTAATGATGACGGACTTGACGATATAGCACTTGTTGCCGAACTAGCCGCCCCCGCAGGCGCAGTTGACGCCGGCCAAACATACGTCTTCTTCCAAGACCCAGCACACATCACACAACTCATTCTTAACAGCACAACAGGCATTAATAATTCGTTTGAAAACCTCACTGCAACTCCAATAAACATCACAGGCAACAACCCAACAATAAACTACAACTGGCTCGTCAACGGCACAAGCTGGACTGTACTAAACATGCCGATGACAGCGCCGTTCAATAATGGCAGCAGGAATTTGACTTTTGATTTCAGCGGCTTGAATAATTTGGGAGTGCTTGGCACAGGAAGTACTGCGCCTGCATTTAATACGACGGGTGGCATTGTTGGTGGTGCTTACGAGTTTGATGGAAGTGATGACTTTATTGATTTTGGAAATGCAGGAAACTTAAATCTCTCAGCCAGAATGACTATTGAGGCGTGGGTGAACGTGAAAAATCTTAGTGGCGGCGCAAACATGATTGTAAGTAAATGGAACGGTGCAGGTAATCAAAGACAATTTGTTCTGTACAAAGATGGTAATAAAAAATTTGCATTTGATGTTTCAAGCACAGGAACAACAATAAGTGCAGACAGAGTAAGCCTCACAACCGCAACAACAGGAACACTTTTCCATGTCGTCGGAGTCTATGACGGGCCAACATCCACACTTGACATTTACGTCAATGGAGTTAAAGACAACGGCGCACTAACAGGCACAGTTCCTTCAGGCCTTTTCAACAGCACTGCTAATGTTAGAGTTGGCAGTGAAATAGGTGGTTTCTTCTTCAACGGCACAATAGACGAAGTCAAAATCTACAACAGAACACTCTCTGCCGAACAAATCCTCGCCATCTACAACAACAGCAAGCCAAGATATGACCGCATAATACAAAACGAAACAGGCGCTGTAGGAGAGAACTGGACTGCAGTCGCAGTCCCAATCGACAGTGCTGGTTTGAATGGAACGCAGACTTTCAGCAATAACTTGACGATTATGGCTGCTGTTGCATTGAACATCACAGCAACTGGCTGCAGGCCGTCTTCTCTTTTCGCAAACCAATCAACTGTTTGCAACGCAACAGTAAGCGGTGGCACTCCAGGGTACACAGTTAATGCTAACGTGACCTTGCCAAACACAACAGTAATTAATCAGGTGATAACAAACATCAGCACAAACTTCACATTCAACTTCACGGCAAACTTCAACATCAAAGGACTGTACAACGTAAGCTGGTTTGTTAACGACACTGCGGCAGGAACTGCAACTGCAGTTGACAACTTCACAATAAACAACACCGCCCCAACAATCGCAAGCGTAATCCTCAACAGCACGACAGGCGCAAATACTACAAATGAAAACCTGACAGCTTACCCGCAAAACATTGCAGACGCTGATGGCGATAATGTTTCTGTGAACTACAACTGGCTCATCAACGGCACAAGCTGGACTGTATTAAACATGCCAATGACAGCGCCATTCAACAACGGAAGCAGAAATTTAACGTTTGATTTCAGCGGACTTGGTAGTACTGGAAGTCTTGGCAACACTACTGCAAACAGTGCTCCTTTGTTTAACGCAACTGGTATTTATGGGGGAGCGTACGAGTTTGATGGCTTGAATGACATAATTTTCTTGGGCGACAAGCCACAGTTTGATATTCGTACTAGCGACTGGACTGTTACTGCGTGGGTAAAGAGTAAAAAAACTTTAACAAGACAGGACATTATTGGGTACACTAATGCGGCTGGAAGCAATGACTTTTGGCATTTAAGCATTGACAATGCTGACAAGGCATGGTTCAGGTACAGCTCAGACAGTCAAACGACA
>JACQIC010000091.1 GCA_016198725.1 Candidatus Aenigmatarchaeota archaeon
CAATTCTAAGCATCATCGAAACGATTCGCCTTCAAGGGAAGAATCCCCTTGAAGAGATGTACCGAATGCTCACTTCAAGAGCCTAACCAATTACATTATTGGCAAATGTTTATAAGTGGCAAATAGTGACTTTCATTATGAGTTTTTTCAGCTGGTTTAGAAGTCGTCCTGATGTGCAGGAACAGGAGTTTAATACTGGATTATCTCTTATTGAAGGCGCGCAGAGAACAAATAATATTTACACAAGGATAGATTTGATTGACGGTTTCTTGCAATTGGCTGGCAAATCACCATATAAAGAAATGTATAATGTTACTGGGGTGAAAGACCTTGTTCTTGAGAGCGTGAACCAGTTTTTAATTAGTGGTGGCAATCTTGATAGAAGGCAGCTTGGGATTACTTATGCTTGCGGCAGCTCGCTTGGTGAAGAATTGGAAAAGAGACTTGGAATCACCCGCAAACATATTGGGGATTATGCAATAATGAAAAAACAGGAAGAGTGCAGAAGTTTGTATGATAAGATTGGTGAATCACTTTTGAAACATGGCTGGTTTAGTCCGTTATACGATATCAAACTTTTTCGCAGGTATAGTGACGTCAAGCGTTCTCTTAATGAAGAGGTTGCAGACAAGAATATTGCTTTTTTTGCGCTTAATATTTTGGAAAAAATGTTTTTTCCAGAAAAGTTCAAGGCAAGGGATATTTTAATGGCAGGCAGTGACCAGACACTTCATGCTTATGATGATTTGCAAAGAGTTGTTGCTGCTTGTTCTTGTGAAATAATACAATCAAAGAAAACATGCCTATATGAGAATATTGACAAGAAGATAGAATTGGTGGAGAAACAGGTTGAAAAAGCGCAGAACTGTATTTATTTTGCGTGCGAAGAGCTTGCACAGGCAGGTGCTAAGGATTATTTTGTGAAAAGAGATTTGTTTATAAAAATAAGCACTACTTATTCGAGAGTGCTGGACGAGGATACAAAAAGCATTATGGCGCAAGTAACACAGCTGGATGAGATATTTAGAAATTCAGTTGCCGCAAGCAGCAAGGTATGAAAACCCTGTTTGAGCAATTGGCAAGTCATCTGTCTCGTTGACTATCTGAAAGTTGATCAGTATAACAAGTCTCAAAACCCTGTACAGGATCAACAATAAGAACTTCTATGCGTTCACTTCCTTTTCGTTTGTAAAATCCTGCAACATATATTGAAGGTACGCACATGCCAATTTCGTTTAGGAAATATTTTTGTCCAACTTCAATTTCAACTATTGAGTCGTATGATTTCTGAGGAAGAAACTCCGTGTGTTTCCCAACAATATTTGAAATGTCTTCCCTGTGCAGTTGTTTGCCTATTATTTTCTGTCTTTCTTCCAATGTTTTTGCGTTTTCCAACATCTCATAAAATAAGTGCATGTTTGTAAGTTTTGCAGGAAAGCTTTTTATATCTTACGGTTATTTGTTTTGATAAGAGGTGATATTATGAAATTTATGTTTTCTATAATTTTTCCTATCATTATTTCTATTCTTATCCTCTCAACTAGTGTGAGTGCAGAGTTGTATAAAAGTTATGCGACTGGCATGCAGGCGCAAATGTTTCCAACAGTGGCAGTGTACAACGCTTGTAAAAACAACATTGTCAGCGAGTTTGACGCTGATATGACTGAAGGGCGCATTGAGACTGGCAAATGCGCCGTGGCATACCCAAAATACTGCAATGCTGCGCGTATGTCAACAATGGAAGACTGCGTCAGGTGCAAGCACTTGCCATGTCCTTTGGGAACGTATTGCGACTCCAAAAGGAGAAAATGCAAGAGAGGGGACGCACCAGCAGAAGCGACAGTTGTTGAACTGCCAGTACAAGTTCCAGCAGTTCCAAAGCTAAAGTTGCCGGCAACAGTTAACATCAAAACATCAGTTGAAACCCTCGCACAACAGCCTATTGTTATTGTTGCATTGGAAGCAGATGCTGCTGCTGCAAGGTATGTTGGCGTGTCTCTTGAACAAGCAGGAGCTCAAGTGGATTATGTTACAAACACAAATGTTGATCCTAACACGCTTGGAGCAAAGCACATTGTGGTTATTGGTGGTCCTTGCGCTAATGCAATGTGGTCAAGATTTTCTGACGAAACCTGCAGTACATGGGATTTTAGCAGGAAAGGCGTCATAAAGGCAAAAAAAATTGACGGCAAGCTTGGATTAATGATTGCAGGCACGTATTTGAGCGACACGTTTGCCATGGCAAATGTGTTGATTGCGCAGTACAAGCAGGATACAAGGTTTGGTGAAGCGAGTTTTGCTGAATAAAGAAATACCTCAAAGTACAATCGTGGTAATCATTCATTCCTGTATATTCTCGGCACCACAACAACATTTCTTGGCTGTGAAACAGCGTTTAATATCACGTCGGCAACATCTGCAGGGTTCATTGCATTATTTGGCTTTTGAAGCCTTGCTGTTTCAAAAAAGCCAGTGTCCATCCCGCCAGGATATATGGGGAATATTCTGATGCCATCTTCTTGCAATTCCTTCTGCGCAACTTCTGAAAACATTGCAGCAGCTGCCTTTGCTGCGCAATAAAGCGACTCATTAACTCGAGGAGTGAATGCGCTGGTTGACAGTATCTGCACAATGTCACCTTGTTTTTGCCTTTTCATGCATGCCGCAGCTACAATAGTGCCGTACACCAAGCCGTAGTAATTGACTTCAGTGATTTGCCGTAAATGCGTGCTATTCATGCCACGTAAATCCTCATGTAATAATGCAGTTCTGTCCACAGATAGATTTAGTCCTGCACCAGCATTGTTAACCCAGATATCAATTCTCCCGTGCTCTTCATAGACACAGTCGCCAAGTGCAGTAACGCTTCTAAAACTTGTCACATCTGTCTGATTCTCCGGAAAATCTACCGAAACGCATGTAAAGAGAGAAAAAAGAAAAAATGGCACTCGAGGAGAAACTCGAGTACGCCGCGGTCGCCTAATCAGGTATGGCGACGGTTTGATACACCGTAACTCGAAAGAGTATCTGGGTTCAAAAACCTTTCGGTGTGCCGGACCGTTGGTTGAATTTCCCAGCCGCGGCGTTTTTTTCCACTTATTTGAACTGAATGCCGAACATTCAAAAGCATCATTGTACTGATAAAAATATGCCAACAGGAGTGCTTGAAATCGGAGAGTATGTTGATAAGATATTGGAGAAAAATTATTCTGGCAGAAGCGAGGACAATACTGATAATGACGATAGCAATGATAAAATAAGTATATTGTGCGTGGGGGAACGAAAGCCCCGGAATTGTGAATTGGCGTGGTTACAAAATGCGGCAATGCCATATGACATTATTCGCTCAATTATGATTCCTTTTCCGCCTATCAGTACATACATCCTGAAAGAAAAATAATCTGGCCTTATTTTGCAGAGGGTGATTTTCCTATTTTTCGTATATCAAGAAAAGACTTGAAGTCTGTGATGAATCAGTGGATATTGAATATGTCAAAATTTCATAAAGGAGAAGATACTATAATTAATTGGTTTGGCTATTTTAAAAAGAAGTTATATGAAACGAAGTTAGATAATGAAGACTGCACTGTCAAAGAAATTCGTAATGAAATTTCAGATGCGAGTGTTGATATTCTTCCATTTTTGAAGGATAGTAGTGCAGTTTTAGAAATAGTAGAAGATCTTAATTTTTATGCACCGCATGACAGTCCTGGACATGGCATTTTTATGGATTTGCTTATGACAAGGCATCCTGAGCTTTTCCGTGAATTCATTTCAAAAAAACCTGCTGCAAAGATAAAAAGACTTCACGATATAATAACTGATATTATTGTCAAGCCTCTTTATCAATTAGATGTCTCTAATTTACGGCTTTGCGCGGAAACTCACTCTTTTCTGATTAGGACGTAGACTTTTCTTCCTAAGA
>JACQIC010000007.1 GCA_016198725.1 Candidatus Aenigmatarchaeota archaeon
GAGTTCGTTGGAAACTTCCTGTTTAATACGTTTCATCTTAGTATATCCTAAGTATATACCAAGAATAAATAGATTTTGGTGCTAGAGAATACAAGTCAAGAACTTCAGAACACTAACCAATTACACTTTTTTCTTCCCCGCAATCAGCTCAAACAAAAACTCTCTTAATTCTGAAATCTTAATGCGAATCTGCTTGGTGCCATCTCTTTCACGAACTGTCACATCATTGTTTTTCAAACTGTCAAAATCAACAGTAATACAGAACGGCACGCCGATTTCGTCCATTCTCGCATACCTCTTTCCAATACTGCCTGACTCGTCATAAAACAATTCATAACAGCTTTTCAAATCATTATAAACCTCTTCTGCTTTGCTTACCAGTTCTGGCTTGTTTGACAACAATGGAAATACTCCTGCATGAAGTGGAGCAAGATTTGCAGGCAATGAAAGAAAGGTCCTTTCCTTTTCCTCTTTCAAAGCAAACTCAAGCATTACAAGAAAAGTCCTGTCAAAACCCATCGAAATTTCCCAAACATGAGGAAGGACCCTGCTTTTTTCATCAACAAAACTCAAGTCCTTTTTACTGCCTTCAGAATGAACAGACAAGTCATAATCAGTCCTGTAATTGTTTGCAACAAGCTCAACCCAGCCAATGCTTGTCTTTACCTCAAAATCAAATGCCTCTTTTGCATAAAATGCACGTTCATCATCAGGAAGCTCCCTGAAACGCACCACCTCAACAGGAATGCCGAGTTTTGAAAAAAACTGCTGTGTACGCGCAAGATAATACGCAATCAACTGGTTGCTGACAATCTTGTTTTTCACAAGATCTCCTGCTGATATTTGCTCAATTTTTTCCTGACCAGCACGCTGAATGTTTACTGGATAATCTTTGACAGTTTCAAACTTATCATAATCTCCATGCTTCGGATCAAAAAACATTTCCATTTCTGCTGCATAAAACTCAATCTGGCGAATCAATGTCTGCCTTGGCGAAATCTCATTCCTAAACACCTTACCCTGCTGGGCAATTCCAAAAGGAAGCTTGACACGCATAGTTTTAGTCATGCGCAAATAATCAGTAAAAATACTCTGACAACTCTCTGGCCGCAAATAACACTCGTTCTGCCTTCCAACACCAACAGGCGCTTGCACCATCAAACTCGACCTTGTTACGTCTGCCAGCTCACCTTTTTTGCACGCAGGACATTTGACTGCATGAGCGCGCAATGCTTTTATCAACTCTTCATTTGTCTGCGCTTCACGATACTCATGACCTGTCACTTCAGTCAAAATCTTATCTGCCCTGTGAACCGCATTACACTTTTTGCACACTGTAATCGGGTCGCTGAACTTTCCAAGATGGCCGCTCGCTTTCAAAACATCTGCAGGCATTAAAACAGCGCCATCAATCTCAATTAAGCCATCCTCGCGAACAAAATGCTTTCTCCAAATGTCCAAAAGCTTATGGCGTATTGAAACACCATAACAGCCATAACTCCACAATCCTGCAGGAGTTGTTGTGTAAATCTCGCTTGCAGGATAAAAAATACTGCGTCTTCCCGCAAGATTAACAAGCTGTTCGTACTTTGTCATGCCATTGAAGCATTGCTGTTTGTTTAAATACTTTACCTCGAAAGATATTCCATTTCATCCTCGTCCAATTCAAGCTCAGAAGACAAATATTCTGCAAATTCCTTGTTTGATTTCGCAGCCGCAATAATCAAAGGAAACGTGCACTGCTGTGTTTTCCTAAGAGAACAGTGAGTCAATTCTGCAAGCTTTGCAGCGATACTTTTTCTTAACACACTCTTCTGGTTGAGCTGCCAAGTTCTCAACAAACGCATTGGACGGGTGTACTCTACAAGTTCGACATACCTTTGCTGCTTTGAATGGCTAATGCCTGCTGACAAAAGCTCGCTGATATGCGCAAGAAAACGCCAGTACTGCCTGCGCCTGATTCTCCCACGAAAAACATCTGCCCTGCCCAAAACATCATATGCCCTTGCAAGGTCATACGGCTTCTGGTATTCCTTTGGCAGATTCTCATCAAGCCACAAGAACAACTCATCATGATCCTCAGCCATAACACTCAAAGCATCGCGGCTCACAGAAGAATCTGTTGTCTTAAAAATCTTCAACAATGTCCTTGCCATTGACTCTGACTTTTCACGAACAGAAAGTTCAGGAAGCTCAGAACTGTTCAAAAAAATAGCAATTGTCTGCAAGTCATTCAGAGCACCTCTCAAATCACCACCGGACCTGCGCGCCAGCACATTAAGATTATCATCAGTATGCGTGATATTCTCAATCAAACAAACCTGTTTCAAAACAGGAACAATATCTGCATGCGGCAATTGAGGAAATTCAACCAACAAACACTTTGACAACAACTTAGAAAACTTATGATCCCACGGGTCATTCGCAGTTAAAACAACAGGATAAACAGATTTTGCAATAATTGAAAGCAGTGAAGGAACACCACCACGATCTTCAGTGCCTGAAATCCCATCAATCTCATCAACCAGAATAAGTTTCTTCATGCCAAACAAGCTCGCCTGACAAACTGCCATTCCAACCTTTTGCTCAAGAGCAGCACTATTGCGGCAATCACTCGCGTTAACCTCAACAAGCTCAAGATTAAGCTCTTTTGCAAGTGCATGAACCCCTGATGTTTTGCAGCCGCCAGAAGGACCATAAACAAGAACTGCCTTTTTCTTTTGCTTCTTATAATTCACAACATACTCTTTAAGTTTTGCAACTGCTTTTTGAGGTATATGCGAACAGTCTGAAGGAGCATATTTTTGTGCATATGGAAGAGCCATATATTCCTGAGTTGCAGCAAGCTTTAAAAACCTGATGAGAATTTTCAGAATTACGCCATTTCATGGCTTCATTCAGGAAAATTCAGGTATTTCATGAAAGCGATCGATGTTAAATTCAGGAAACTGGAAATAAGCAAGGTAGACTTGCGTGGAAACAGCGCAGAAGTACGATTAATTGTAAATGACGGAAAAGACAAGGCTTTAGTGAGCAACTTCCAGCTTGATGATTTGACAAAGCGAGCAACAGACCTGATTAGCGAATTGAGAACAAAAATGAAATCAGCACACAAAGGACACGACATCGCAGAAGACATTCTTGGCGGGTTTGTTATTATTCGCTTCAAAGACGATGAAGAAACCATTATTGAGAAAATTGCAAAATTCCTTGGAACAATCAAAGAAAGCGTCAGACTCGCACAAGCAGGACGAATGAGTTATTACGACGCAGAAGAAAAATGCAGAAAACACGTGCTGGAGTTTTAATCACAGCTCCACCGTAATCTTAACTTCAGTAGTTATTTCTTCCTTTCCTTTTCCAAACTCAACAATTTCTGCACAGCATGTCGCTTTCAAATCTTCAATCGCTGCATTGAGATCACAAGACACTTCTACATTTTTACATTCTACAACCAATTTTTTAACAGGCGATTTCATTGACAATTTCATTTCTGATTTTTTCTTGCGAACAGCTGAAAGAATTGCAACAACAATCTTCCCTACTTCTTCTGTTGTCTTGTCTTTCTTGGGAGGCTCTGGCCAGTTACACACATGGATGCTTGGCTTTTTCTCAGATGCATGAAGATATTTGTGGTATAATTCTTCTGTGATAAACGGAGTAATAGGCGCCATCAGTTTCAGAAGAGCAGGAAGAACTATTGAAAGTGCAGTCTGTGCGCTCGTCTTATGTTCTGGTTTCTTTGGTTCGTATAACCTTGTTTTTATTAATTCCAAATAGTTGTCACAAAAATCATTCCAGAAGAACCTTTCAATTATAAATTTCGCACGGGAAAACTCATAAACATCAAACGCAGAAGTCGACTCCTCAATTACTTCAGAAAGGCGGGAAAGAATCCACTTATCCATTATTTCAGAAACTTTTCCTTCTTTGAAACATTCCAAATGCATGAACGCAAACTTGGCAGCATTCCACAACTTTGTCACAAACTTGTCGCCTGCAACCAGTTCCTTTTCCTGATAAGGAATGTCCTCGCCAAGTTTCGAGCCACCAGCCCAGAAGCGCATAGCGTCTGCACTGAATTTTGCAAGCACTACCTGAGGTTCGACAACATTGCCCTTGCTTTTAGACATTTTCTCCCCCAAAGGATCAGTAACGTAGCCAGACAATGCAACATCCTTCCACGGATTCACACCATAATGAAGCCTTGACTTGACAAGCGTATTAAAAAGCCAGAAAGAAATAATCTCGTGCGCCTGAGGACGCAAAGACATTGGAAACAACTTTTTTCGTAATGTCTTGGGCGCAAGCTGTACAACAATCTGAGGAGTCATGCTTGAAGTTGCCCACGTGTCAAGAACATCTTTCTCAGGCAAAAACTCAGTTGAGCCACACGCGCACTTCTTCGCCGGCGGACTGTCTTTCAAAGGATCTACTGGAAGCTTTTTTTTGTCTGCAAAAACAGGCAAGTCACACTTTTTGCAATACCACACAGGAAACGGCACTCCAAAAAACCTCTGGCGCGAAATAAGCCAGTCCCACTGCAAACCTTTCACCCAGTTATCATAGCGGTGACGCATAAAATCAGGATGCCATTTCAATTCAGCACCCCATCTCAGCATGTCTTCTCTTAAGTCAAGAAATTTTATAAACCACTGTTTGCTGTTTATAATTTCAATCTCAGTCTGGCAACGCTCATGAACCTTGACAGCATGAGTAATTGCTTTTTGTTTCACCAGCAAACCTTCAGATTTTAAATCTTCAAGAATTGCCTTTCTTGCATCTGCAATTTTTAATCCTGCATACCTGCCTGCAAGCTCAGACATTTTACCATCAGGCATGATAGCTTTCTTCAAAGGAAGATTAAATGCAAGATACCACGCAATATCAGTCTGGTCACCAAAAGTACAACACATTACTATGCCAGTACCTTTAGTCGGGTCAGCACGCGCATCAGCAAGAATAGGAACCTCATGATTGAACAATGGAACTTTTGCTTTCTTTCCAAACATATCCTTGTATCTCTCATCATCAGGATGAGCAAATACTGCAACACAAGCAGGAAGCATCTCAGGACGAGTTGTTGCTATTATTACATCCTTTCCGTCAACCTTAAACATAATGTCATTAAAAGTACTTGACTTCTCAACATCCTCGCACTCCACCTGTGAAATAGCCGTAGCGCAAAGAGGACACCACAACGCAGGAGCATCCTTGCGGTAAGCCCTACCCATCTTGTGCAGTTCAAGAAAAGACTCCTGTGAAATTCTTCTACAATGCTCATTAATTGTTGAATAAAACAAATCAAAATCACAACTCATTCCAATACGCTTCCAATCAGAAACAAAACCAGGACGAATCTCCTTCAAAGTATCCTCGCAAAGCCTGATAAACTCCTGACGCTCCATCCGCGCACCCTTAACATTCTTCAATTTCTCAACCAAACGCTCAGTAGGCAAGCCATTATCATCAGTGCCAAACGGATAAAAAACATTAAAGCCACGCATACGCTTGTATCTCGCAACAATATCCTGCTGGGTGTAAGAAAACGCATGACCAATATGCATCTTGCCAGAAACAGTAGGCGGAGGAGTGTCTATGCTATAAATTGGAGATTTTGATTTTGGATCAAATCTAAATATCTTTTCAGACTCCCAATACTGAACCCACTTTGGTTCTGAATCCTTGGGGCTGTACTTGTCATCTGGCATACTAGTATAAGAGTGTGCGTAGTTTAAAAAATTGTTGTAGAAAGACTTAAATATTGAAGTTTAAATGCTCGTGCGATGGCAAAAAAAATTAATGACCTTCTGCAGGATGCTGAGATAGCAAAGCGCAAATCTGACAAAGATATAAGCAAACTTGTGGTCGCCATCAGAAGAGGAGAAAGCACAGGCAATCCAATAAAAGATTTTGTCATTGCCTGTTCTCATGTGCTGAAAGACAGTTATCTTGAGAAAAAACTTACTGCGGTACAGGATGAGATAAGAAATAATCAGGGTGAACAGTTTTTAATCATTGAAAGGGAGGAAATAATCGAAGCAGGAAATTGTTGGACACCAGATGTTCACCAATGTAAATATCAAAACAGCAAACTGGGCGTAATCAGAGGAGAACTCTGTCTTGATTCTACTTGCGGCATCGTCAGAATTCCAATCAGTCCTCATGCTGAACAAGAATACAGACAAAGCAAATGGAATTACAGAGGAAGATATCCCACAATCGGACATTTTGATATTCTTAAAGTCAATAGCTGGACAGAACACCCTTGGGAAAAAGAAAGGTCAATCGTGTACCTGCCACAAGAAGAAGATAATGTTGTAAAAAGAAGAATTATAAAAACTATTGTTGGCAAAGAGGCAGTGCATTGGTATTTCTGCCATCCTTTCCTGTGGCAAAGCGAAACTGCAGTTTTACCTAACAAAAAGAAAATCGCAGCATATCTAAATGCCAGAAAAGAGTGCCATCCGCGATATGTGCAAGCATTACAAACACTTCACATTGAGTACAAAAAATAGATTACATTTTCCTCTTTCTTTCCCTTCTCAAATAATCACCAATATCATAAACGTGTTTGATTGGATTCTTTTTGTTTGGAACAGCAGTATACTGTGCAATGCCTATGCACTCTTTGAACCTGTTCAGCACGAGAACAAGATCATTATCTTGAGGATTGCCTAAAACTTCCTGCACATTGAAAATATCTCTTCCGCAAATGAACAACCATTCTGTTTTTGCATCAACAACAATCTTTTTTTCATAACGCCCGGAAACAAAGTCAAGCAGGCAGACAGAAGGACAGAAAAAGTTTCCTTTCTTTTTTCCCAAACAATAACCAACAAATACCGGACGAGTGTGGCGCAAAAGCTCTTTTTGCAGCCTGTTTACTGTAAAATAAAACTCTTTTATCTGCACAACATCCTCTGTTCTAATCATGTCATCTGCGCCAAATGATTTAAGAAATTCCCTCACCATTGCCGCACCTTTGCAATAAAAAACCCTTCTGTGTTTGTTTTGTGGGGCCAGAAACGACGGCAGTTCCGGATAGATGCGTCGAGCTCTTTGCCAAAAACATCAATCAATCCTTCATCACCAATATTAATGTGTATTTTTTCCAGCTGAACTTTATAATTCTCAAGCAGCCACTGCATGTTTAATTCGTTTTCTTCCGGCTCAAGACTACACGTAGAATAGACAAGAACGCCATTTGGCTTCAAAACTTCAAGCGCCGCCTTTAACAAATCACGCTGGAACTTTGCTGATGTTTCTATATCTTTAATTGTTCTTTTCTCAAACCATTGGCGATCAGTCATATAATTTCCACTACAAGGCGCATCAAGCAGTATACGGTCAAATGTCAAACCAAGCTGTTTTACATCCCTGCCATCCATGTGAAAAACAGCGGCATTTCTCACGCGCATCCGCTCAAGATTTGTCAATAAACCAATAAGCCGATGCTGTTTTTTTTCCAATGCAACTAAAGTGCCTGTATTAAACATCGCCTGAGCTATCTGAGTTGTTTTTCCGCCAGGAGCGGCACACATGTCGAGCACTGTTTCGTTTGGCAAAGGGTCAAGAACTTGAACAGGAAGTTGGGCAGCAGCTTCTTGAAGATAATAATACCCTCTCAAATATTCCGTTGTGGCGCCGAGAGAAAAAGGAGAATGTTTAATCCAATAACCAAATCTTGCAAATGGAATCTTCTCAACCTTTACACCAAGAGTTTTGAAACGGTCAAGAAGTTCTTCTTCCTTGATAACAAGAATATTCATTCTCAAAGAATCCTGCAGCCCGACTTCCCTAATTTGTTCGCCAAGTTGCTTGTAACGGTTGATGAAAATGGTACTTGACATGACTGTTAAGAAATATCAGAAGTTTAAATGTCTAACTGTTCAAAAAAGTGACTGAACTGACTGAACATAATGTGTCAAAAACCACTGGTGAAACACCAATAGCATAAATAGTGGTTTTTGAGCATGCTCACGATTTTCCAGTATTCAACCAATATAAATCTAGTTGAAAATCGTGACATTTTTAAATCACATAAATTCGCACGCGCTATGTTGTCAGAAACCCAGATATATGACGAAGTGCAAAAACATGTTGCTTGGTGCAGGGAAATTGGAAAAAAAGGAGCTCTTATCCCGAAGCGGGCCATTGTTGTTGACACGACTGAACATGGCATACTATCAGGTTTTCGCTTGCATGCTGAGCGTGTGTTAGTGGGGAGAGCGTACCCTCACTATTACTTAATGCCGCAGAGGACAGTGTTCAAGCCTGAGCCTAAGAAGTTTAATGGAGAGAGCTTTTACGTTGAGATTAAAGGATACGGTGCGAATGGCCGGCATTTGTATGCTATGCACCATTGTGAAGGTGATCTTTTTTACGGTATGTATTTGGAACACGCCAGAAGAGAATTTAATCTTTTAAAAAGTGTCCAGAATGTTGGGCGGGTTCACCTTCCTCTCGCACTTCTTTACTTTTCTCACGAGGAATTCACGAGACAGGCTTTTCGAGGTCTGGCTTCACGCGCCTTCAACAAGACCTTCAGCAAGAGTAAGGAAGAAATTCCAAAAGAACTCGGGAGAACTGAAATAGAAACTGCTAAAAAGCTCTTTGCAATATACCAACATCAAGGTTTAGAATCTGCACTCAACCTCTTAAGGCCATACTGCAGTGAGTATAATTATCGCATGTTTGACGAGTTTAGTACTGTCAAGAATCCTGCAGGATATTTGATCCGGGCAGCGCGCTGTCCATTTAGAATTACTGATAGCCAAAAAGGTTTGCTGAAGTCAGATTTAGAGGAAGCAGCATACATGGCAGGACAAACGTATGCAAGAATGATCACACAAGGAATACTGCACTTAGTTCCAAGTGAGGGAAACATCACTTTTGCTGGCGAGTTAATGGATATGGAGGACGCGGTTACTGTAGATAATCTGACCGAAATAAGGAAGTCATGGCAGTTTATGTCACAACAATTTAGGGATGAGAAGACAGATACATTCAACGCTTATCTTTCATTGACGTTAGGTCGTCATTTCTTAGGTGCTTTTACATCTGCTTTTATTGAAGGAACAGGTCTTGGAGATACGCCAAATGAAGTCGCTTCAAGAGTTATTGAACGCCATGAAACTTCATTACGACCGTTGCTTCAAGAAAGAATCTGAAATTTTATATTTTCTTAATGACAGGTCCTGCAGGAGTGTCTTCAACAGCATAACCTTGTTGTTTTATCTGCTCGCGCAGTTTGTCGCCCAGCTCCCAGTTCTGCTGCTGCCTTGCTGCAAGACGTTCCTGCACCAGCTTTTGGACGCTTTCTGGAATTTTTTCTTCTTCTTTAAGTACACCAAGAACTTTGTCAAATTTTCTTATTACGGAAAGCACTGCCTGCGCATTCTGCTGGCTCATCTTCTTTTTCATCATCAGCTTGTTAACTTTTGTTATCAAGTCAAATATTGCCGCAAGAGCATTGCTAGTTTCTAAATCACCGTCCATTGATTTTTCGAATTTCTTCTGTGCAGTTGCAATGAGCTTGTCCAATTTTGGATTGTCAACACCCTCCATGTATGTCTCCAGTTTGCGCACAAAGTCCCAAATCCTGTCAAGCGCTGCGCGGGCAGCCCCGAGACTCTCGAATGTAAAGTTGAGCTTTTGCCTATACTGAACAGACAAAAGCAGATATCTGACTGCAAGCGGATGATGACTTTTTGCCAATACGTCACGCAACGTGTAAAAGTTACCAAGCGACTTGGACATCTTCTGGCCATCAACAAGCAAATGATCACAGTGAAGCCAAAAGTTGACAAATCTTTTGCCTGTAAAGCCCTCTGTCTGCGCGATTTCATTCTGGTGATGAGGAAAAATGTTGTCCACACCCCCTGTATGCATATCAAACTGGTCTCCCAAATACTTTCTGCTCATGGCGCTGCATTCAATATGCCACCCAGGTCTGCCTGCACCCCAAGGAGAGTCCCACTTGATGTCACCATCCTCCTGAGTCCATGTCTTCCACAGCGCGAAATCAGAAGGGTTATCCTTTTCATACTCGTCTTTCTGAACACGCCCTGATGCGCCCGCCTGAAGCCGTGAAACATCAATGTTTGCAAGCTGGCCATACTTTTTGAACTTTGAAATCTCATAATACACACAGCCATCATCACTTTTGTATGCCCTTTTTTTCTTTAGTAATGCCTCGATTATTTCAATCATTTCCTTCATATGCTCTGTTGCCTTTGGATAAACAGAAGCTGGCCGAATGTTCAAAATCTTCAAATCTTCAAAAAATGCCTTAGTGTATCTTTCTGTGAATTCTTTCAAAGAAACTCCTTCCTTTTGGCTGTCTCTGATTGTTTTGTCATCAACATCTGTGATGTTCATAACCTGCTTTACTTCAAAACTCTTGTATTCAAGATAACGCTTAAGAATATCCTCAAATACATATGCGCGATAGTTTCCGATATGCGGAAAATTATAAACTGTAGGACCGCAAGTGTACAACCCAACAAAACATTCCCTAATAGGCTTGAACTTCTGCAGTCTGCGTTTAAGAGTATTGTAAAACCTCAATGCCATACGCTATGAAGATTTTGACGAGTTTATAAATATTGATGGAAAATAATAAATAAAACCTGTCAAACTATCAAGTCATGCAAGAAATAGAAGTCAAGATTCTTGAAATCGACAAGGAAAGAATAGATGACAAATTAAGAACTCTTGGTGCGAGAAAAACATTTGACGGAATCGTAACTGCAGTGTACTATGACTTTCCTGACGGCTACCTTGAAAAACAAGACAAGACACTCCGCCTGAGAAAAAAAGAAAGTGTAATTGAAACACAGACAGAGTTCACGTCAAAAACCCCTGTAAGCAGAAAAAAAGCAAAAATAATGACTGAACATGAAGTCTGCGTTGATGATTACGATAAAATGAAAAAGCTACTTGAAAGCATCGGCTTTATTGAATATAAAACTTTAATAAAGCAGCGAATTTCTTATTCTATTGGAAAAGTGCATTTTGAAATAGACACGCTTCCAAACATTCCAACATTCCTTGAAATCGAAGCACCAGACATAAAAACACTTGAAAAACAAGTAACACTGCTTGGATATAAAATGAAAGACGCAAAACCGTGGAGTGGGAAAGATGTGATGAAGTATTATGGGAAAAAGTAATACACGACCAAAAGAGTCCTTATGGGGATTTCTTGGAAAGAAAAAAACAATGAAAGATATTCTTGCAGAACTGCGAGATGAAGAATTGATGAAAAGAAATGGAATGTATGCCAAATTGTTTAGGTTACAGGTGAAAGGGTATAAATGATTTATTTGGAATGAGAATGAATAACTACTTGAGTTTCTGAAATTATTGTTAGCTTATCAGGTATTTTTTCTGCAATACTTGATTTCAGCACTTTAATCAAATTTTGTGCAACATTTTCTGGGTTCTGTTTCCTGAATCGTAGCAGAATTATCCCTTTGTGGCGGATATTTGTAGAAATTACTTGCGCGAAATCTTTATCATGCGTGATAATAATGCGATTTTCCTTGAAAGCGAGATTGAGTATTTCTTTATCTGTTGTTCCATGCAGTTTTTCTTCTTTGATGTCTTTTACTTCAAAACTCACCTGTCTTAATGTGCGAATCACTGAGATAGCAATATTTTCATCAGTTAAGAATTTCATGCTATCTGGGCAGTCGGATAAACTTCCTCATGCCGTATAATACGTGTAGCGTATTCTAATGCTGCCTGAATATCTTCTTTCTTCAAATGTGGATATTCCTTTAATATATCTTCAACATTCATTCCTGAAGATATTAATTCCATAACAAACTCTACTGAAATTCTTGTACCTTTAATGACTGGTTTGCCTGCTAAAATTTTTGCGTCACTAATAATTCTCTCCATATTATTAACAAATGTCTCATTCTATATAAATATGTTGTACTCATACTCTTATTTTGGCAGATCACTTTAATTCAAATAAAATATTAGTGGGCACATTTTAATATGTTTTTTTAAATCTTGAATTGCGTTTTTTAATGTTTTTTCTAAAATCCACTTTTTCTCTCCATGCCACGGATCAGCAATCAGAAATTTTTTCTGTGTTGCTTTTTCAATGACAACAAAGTGTGACACGTGAGAATAATCGCCCAAATAGTGGTCATCGATATGACAAATTATTGAATTTTTTTGCAGCAGTTCCCTGATGAGCGCAATAGATATCTTGTGATGCTGCACTGTGAAGATCTTAGCGTTGAAACTCTTTCGTAAGACGTTTGTGAAGTATTTGTTATCCACAATAATATTTATCTTCTTGCTAAAATAGTTAAATACTTCATTTGGAACCCCGACAACGTAGAACGGGTATTTCCTGCGCATTCATTTGAGAAGTATTTCCTCTTCATCTTTTGGAAAATATTCTATTCCGTACTTCTGCTTCAGCATCATCAGAAAACAAGCAACAAGACAGCTATCCGACAAAGACTGTTTATAAGGGACGATTTCCATGTTGTAAATAATGCTTTACCTTTTAAAACTTTACTTCCTTCCTGAATACGAAAAACATATGCTCCTTCTGCCATGGTTCCAGTGTTGTTTTCTGCGCCAGTTTTAGCTGTTTTGATATTTCTTTTTCGGCTTCTGCAAAAATATCTTCAGGTTTTCTTCTCAAGTCAATACTTCTTGCCTTTAAACAAAGAATGGCAATGCCGCCTTTTTTCAAAAACATATCACAATTCTTGAGGAAAATATCAACCTGATTGCGCTGGCTCACGTCCTGATAAATTATGTCAACAGGCACAATGTTTTTTGCATATTGTTCTGGCTGAGCAGCGTCTGCAAGAATCGGGGCTATGTTATTTCTTTGCCGTGCAAGAAAAACAAGGTGCATGCACATGCGCCTGCTTATTTCAACTGCAAAAATAAATCCTTTTGCGAGAACGTCTGAGAAATAAGAAACGGTTGTGCCGGCGCTTGCTCCCAAATACAACAAAACATCAGTTTCTTTAATTTGAAATGTGATGCCCTTTTTTAATGCAGAGCCAAGTTTGCTAATTTTAGGATCAATTCTTAACTGTGAAAAGTTCATCTGAATCTTGCCTCTACTTTCTTCAGCAATTCACTGCCAACGTATTTGCCGCCAAAAAAGTCAACTCTTGCAGCAATTGCAATTTTGGCAGCAAACGCGCGTGCACGTCTTCCCTGCTCTGTTCTTGGCGCTTTGTTAATAAATGGATGAGAAAAAATCAAGCCGTGTTTTGGAGGCTTTGCCCCAGACTGAATATGTTTTAGCATGGCATTGCTTGCGCCCAAAACCTGGATTGTTGAAGCAGGAAGCCTCGAAAGCCTTTGAAGACATCCTGCAAGAGCCACAAGTTTTGCAGCGAGCATTGCGCCAAGAAGCGCTGATAAGTTAGGACAAACCTCTTTTGCAAGCAAACTTAAATATTCTTCAAGCTTTCGCTTTTTTTCAAAAACACAATTAAAAATACTTGCAAGCGTTTGCAATGCCGAAAAATCTTTTTTATCAATTTCGGCACCCATGCCATCTGACTTAAGATTTTTATTCTCCACCAAAAATAAAGCTAGTTCCTCATCAGAAACTGTCCTGCACGCTTCAGGAAAGTAATTCTCTGCCCAATGCCTTAATCTAACACTAAGTGTATTGGCAACAACTTCAATATCTGAAATAGAAGAAATACACTCAAGCAAAATCTCCTCCCTGCGAAAAGAAGATTTAATTCTTTGAACAGCCTGCTTCAAATGAAATTCTCTTAATTTTAAAAAGTCCATATGATTAGCAAATTGTTTTGTTATAAAAACCTACTGCTTAGTATACAAATGTTTCTTAATGCTGCCATGTAATAAGAATAGAATTCCAACAAAAAGCAGGCAGAAGAACAACAAAATGAAAATTTCCTTCCAAATTGCAATGGCAGAAAGCTGGAACACAACTGCTTTTCTTAACATTTCAACACCAACAACAAAAGGATTGTATACCACAATCTTTGACAACCAAGAAGGCATGCTTTCAACAGGAATAATTGCATTTGAAAAAAGCAAAAGAACAGTTGACAATGAAACCCCTGCAAGATTGGCGGTTGTCTCATTGTTAAATGAATAGCCAAGAATCATTCCAATGAGACTGAAACAGAAAAGAAGCCAAACACAAACTAGAAAAACTGTAAAAAAATTAGATATCAAAGATGTCGTGAAGAAAAAAGAAGCAATACCAAGAATTACAAGCAGTTGAATGCCAAGAATAACAAAACACGTAACAAAATTTGCAACAGGCGGCACAAATTCAGGAACAGGCACCATACTATTCCTAACATGGGCTGGACTGTTTTTCTCCAAAATAATCAATATCGGCCCAAGCAGCAAAGCAGTAAACATGACAATCAGAACAATCAATGTTGGAAACAAGTAATTAAGATAACTCTTCTCAGCCACCAAAGGCTTAATAGTGGTTGTTATTGGAGAAACAATCGCGTCAGCATCAGTAACCTCAACACTGTTCAACACTTTTTCCAAATCACTCAATGCTTTCTGCGTAGTCAAAAGCTCAACAAGTGCTGCATCAAGAAGCTGTTTGACGCGCTCAAAATCATTCATAGAAGAATCCCTAACAGTAATGGCGGCATCAAGCTTTGCCTTCAACTGAGTCATGTGGCCAATAATGCTGTTAAGCATATCATCATACGAAATAAACTCCTCCTGCATAACCTGCTTTGTTGTAGAAAATCTATCCTCCAGCTGGGCAAGATCCTGCACCATGTCAGAGAGGTACTGCGACACAGAATCCTTAATATCATTCGATGCAGAACTTCCCTTCACAACAGTTCCGGCAATATCAATAAAATTCTGTGACTTTGAAAGCGAAGTCTCTGCAATATTCAAACTATTCTCAACCCAATGCTTTACCCTGTCCTTGTTGTTTGACAAATCAGTCAAGCCAACTTCCGTGGCATTAAAAGCCAAATCAAGTTCATTAACCCTGACCTTGATATCCGCAACAAGCTTGCTTGCCGCATCATTAGAATTAACAAGCTTAGTCATGGACGCACGCCTGCCGCTTATGGTTTTCTTTGAAAGCTCAAGCGCTGAAAGCACCCGTGCAGTCAAGTTCCTGCTAAGCTCCTGATTACGAGTAGAAATTTTGCTAGTCATTGCATTAAGAACAGTCCAGACAAGATTTAGCTTTGAATAATCAACAAAAAAAGTAATTTCATTGCTTTTATTGTTGTTCAACTCAAAATCCGGCGAAAAAACAAGACAAGTGTGAACAGTCCCTTTCTTTATTCCACCAGTACAATCATCACTGTTATCAAATCTTGTGACAAGAAACTTTGAATCCGCAAGCCTGTCGATAAAAGAGTTTGACAAGTCATTATACGCATGAGAATAAGTACCAACCTTCACTGCATAAGTATTAGTGTTGTCAAAAGCAAGCCCTGCAAGAAAAATCAGCAACAAAGGACCAAGAAGAACAACAAGAGCACTTGCGCGCGCACGCAAAAGTAGCCTGATGTTTTTTTGAAATATCACCCTTACATACTCAATATTCTTGTTCATTTTTTGCTCAACAAATCAAAAACCTCATTCAGTGAAGGACGGGAAACACTTACTGAACTTATCGGCTCCTTGCTTTTTGAAAGCATTGCAGCAATAAAACGCAAAGCACGCTTAGGCATAGGAGTTGTAACTTTTAATGGAGAGTACGAAATTATTTTTGGAAACAACTGAGGATATTTCTTAATAACAGATAAAAACTGGTCTGAACCATTCTCAATGACCAATTCAATCTGATAAGTCCGAGAAAAAACTTTTTTTAATTCACTTGGGCTTGCACACTCAGTAATTTTTCCATTACGCAAAAAAGCAACACGGTCGCAAAATCCATCAAGATCAGCAAGCAAATGAGTGGCGAGAATCACAGTGGTGCCAGTCTCATTAATCTGCCTGATAATCTCAAATATGTTTTTAACAGAAACAATATCCATATTTGCGGCAGGCTCATCAAGAACCAAAATGCTTGGCTTATGAATTATCGAACATGCAATGTCAAGAATTTTCTGCTGACCACCAGACAACTCGCCAGCAAGCTGGTGTTGTTTATCAGAGAGAGCAACCTTTCTCAACACCAAAGAAACCCTTGACTGCACATCAGACAAGCCATAAAGCAAAGCAAAATGCTCAAGATTCTCCCTCACTGTAAGCTTATCATAAAAACTCGGCGTCTGAGTGCTAAAGCCAATCCAACGCTTTGCAAACTCTTTATGCTGAAACAAACTAAAACACTTATTTTCAACATTAAGCGAAACATCACCTGCATCAGGCATCAAAAAACCCGCAATCATCTTCAACAAAGTAGTCTTTCCACTGCCAGACAAGCCAATAATGCCGAGAACCTCACCCGGACGAACATCAATCGTAACACCATCAATAACCGTCTTTGAACCAAAACGCTTGCTAACATTCACCTGCAAAAGCGCAGCAGGACCAATCTCTGACTGGATTTTCTCAAGATAATTATTCACCAAATCAGAAGGCCAGCCTGCGCTGGTTAAAGCAGAGTACATCTCCTTTTTCTGCAAACCCCTAACAAGACCAAACTCAATCTGTTTCTCCAAGCCAGCACTATTTATAGTATCATCTACCATGAACAGTTGCTTGTTGTTGGAGTTTTAAAAAACATGTGACTACTATGAAGTAAAAATTGACGTGTATTTCACAGAACAGAATTTTCTGAATTCGCTCACTATGTTCACTCATACGCGAAAATTCCAAAAAATCTCGTGTGAGGCGAAGCCGAACTCGAGATTTTCTCTTAACTATGTTTGAGCCACAACTGTTTGAGGAAGGGAAGTGTCAGTGTTGATAGGATAAACGCAATTGCTGGGACAATTGAATTAACAAATGGTTTTGGCAGTCCAGCGAAATAAAAGAAAATCACGATCACGACATAGGTTAGAATTACAATCGAAACTTTTCTTGTCAAGCTTGTTTCCCAAGCTTTCTCAGCTTCTACCCGTTTGTTTCGTTCTTTAATAGCTTTGATTTCCTTTTCCAAATCCATAATTGTTGTCACAATGATAATTAAGGAGAACAGCATAATAAACCTATTGTAGCACTTCCTCTGGTTTTTACTATAGTTCGAAAAACTCTCTTTTTAACGCTCTTCTCGCATTGTTCGAGAAAACAATATTTTTTAAAGAATCTTATATCAATTCTCTTATGAAAACATTGAAGTTCCGTGCACATTTGAAAGCGCCCATATTGAAAGGTGAGAAAACCACTACTTGGCGTTTATTTGATGACAAGAATCTTTCTGTAGATGATGAATTACTATTTATGGTATCCGAAACAGGTGAACACTTTGCTGTAGCGAAAATCGTGTCTGTTCGAGAGACAACAATGGATAAGCTTACAAAAGACGATTGGGCAGGTCACGAAGTATATACGTCAGAGGAAGATATATACCAACAGTATGAAGCGTACTACAAACGACCAGTTGATGAAAAATCACCAATCAAGATCATAAAATTCAAACTCTTGAAGAAATTAAGCTGAAATCTGCTAAGAAGGTAGATAAGTCATAAGGTTTTTAAAGAAGTCATATTTTGAAGTAGAATATGACTGGAAGCATAAATGACGATTTGTTGGACATGAAGCTCGGTGGACTTTGTGATATAGTAGACAGCCATGGCACTGACTCTTCAGAAGCACGAAGACGCATCAGAACTTACATCGGAACTACAAAATTTGAACTTGGGGATCTTGGTGATGAATTTGAAGATTTAGCTTTAACCTATTTACAGCTTGAAGTTATGTGTGGACGTCAAGCGCCTTCAACGCCTCATTCTCCTCAAAGTTCAGTGAAGTATCAACAGTACGCGTTGCTGCTTGATGAGCTAAAAGAGTTGGTCAAGAAACACGGCAGTCGTGCAGAGCCCGTCCGTGAGTTTTTACGCAAACAAGATCCAGAATTTGAAAAAGATATTGGAGTAACGTACTTGGTGCTTGTTGAAATGGCGGCTGAAATGAAATATCCTGCCGGATTGTGATTCTTAATTGTTAGTTGTTTTTTTAGAGAATGTTGGTATACAGAATCCTCTTCTTCTTTCGAGTTCTGAACCCCTGAAAATCTACTACCTTGTCACACAATTCGAAAAGGAATTTTCGCGAATGAGCACCGAAGGTGCGAATTCAGAAAATTCTACTTTCCGCACGTCTGACAACTTGCTTTAAGCTTTCTTTCCTCTTCCTTTAACTCTATGCTTTCGGCAAGCGTCTCAAACAAGTGGGGCTGGATTTTAAGAATGTCCTTGCTCGTTATCAAGCCAACAAACTTTCCATTGTGCATGACTGGAAGATGTCTGATGTTAAAATCATTCATTGCCTGCAAAGCATCAGCAATATCCTCTTCCGGACCAACAGAGTGAATATTAAGCTTCATGATTTCCTTAATTTGCGCCTTTTCTGGATTGTTAATCTTTCCAAGACCACTGCGAACCATGTCCTGCTCAGTGGCAATCCCAATAAGCTTGTCGCCTTCCTTAATCAGCAGACTGCCAACATGATTTTTCTCCATTATCATGGCGCACTCTTTCAATGTTGCTGTTGGCGGCACTGTAACAGGATTGAAAGTCATAGTGTCACCAACCTTAATTCCCGTATACATATCATGTAATTATTGCTGCAAGGCTTATAAGTTTTTCTGTAATTTGCCCTGAGTTCAGCGCTTTGCGCTTCACTCAGGGCAAATTTGTGAGAAGCTACGGTAAATGTAATAATTGTTCTACGGTAAAGCTGTTACGAAGCATACGACAACCTATGACAAAGCAAAACCGTTGGCATTCTCTTCAAAACTGTAGTATTATTTTGCCCCCGTAGTCGTTTCTGAACTTTCTCGTGTGAGCGAGGCGCAGCTGAGCGAACTCGAGAAAGTTTTTAAATAACCCACTCCAATTATTTTATTTATGGGCTGCGAGCTGTGCGGGAAGGAAGAACTGCTTTTCAAGGCGATTGTTGAAGGGACTTTAATGCAGGTATGCAAGAATTGCGGAAAATTCGGGAAGATATTTGCAGCGCCTGTTTCTCAGCAAAACAAAAAAGCACAGCAGAAAACAGAACAGGTTTTTGATGTTGTTGATGATTTTGCGCAAAAAATAAAAAAAGCACGGGAAAAAACCGGTAAAACACAAAAAGAATTTTCAATGGAACTAAATGAAAAAGAATCACTAATTGCAAAACTGGAAACAGGAACAGCAAAACCATCAATACAACTTGCGCAAAAACTTGAAAAACTGCTCGGCATTAAGCTTGTTGAAGAGCAGATGGAAGGAACTGTTGAAAAACGGCAAAAAACAGGAGTGCTGACGATTGGGGATATTATCAAGACTAAATAGTTGATTTGCTGTTTTTGTAAGAACAAAACCCTTTCTTAAATCACATCGACAGGTTTAACTCTATGTATACACTTTATTTTATCAAAATCAGAATCAAATGATACGAGAGAATCACACTTGCATGCAAGAGCGCATTGTAAAGTAATGCAATCTTCAAAATCGAGTTTGTAATCACGCATGTGTGTTGTGGCAATTATTTTATCATACATTTTTTCTTGATATACCGAGAGTCCTTTATATGCCAGAATACTGAGAAGAAATGTTCGTATGTCTTTCCAGTTTTTTCCATTGCGTTCAAGAACTATACAAATACCGCTGATTGTAAAGTTAGAAACAACTGCTTTTATCTCTCCTTCACAAACTTTTTTCAGAAATTCTTTGGATTGCTCGTATCTCTCTTGTTTCAGCAGCAATTCAATGAAAATATTAGCGTCTATTGCGAGCAAGTTTTGCACCCCATAACTGCTTAATTTCATGTTGAAGTTGCACGGAATTTTTTTTGACGTGCTTAAGCATTCCAATCACAGCTTCAACTGGATCGCCCATAGCATCAATTTCTTTTTTAAGCTCATTTTCATATCGAGACCACTGACTAAATGCTTGTTCTGCTGCTTGGCTCAAACTACCCTTTGCATATCCAAACCTATCCATTGCAGTCTTTCTAAATTGTGCTTCAACAGAATCTTCAACAACGACTTTAATTAAGCCCATAAGAACTTAAGAACTTATGTTCTTTATAAAACTTTCTGCTAAACTTTCTTATTTTATAAAAATCTTATACCAGCAATTACCTTTTGATGCGTTGTATGCGGGCATAAAATTCTTTGACAGAAAATCAATTGTTATGTCATTTTGTTTCCTGCAAATCCTATCATCAGGATGACAAATAATTCCGCCGCCGCAATTATCCAGAAACACTGCGCCAATTTTCTGCGAACTGTTTGCGAGGTACTTATAAAAATCCAGATACTGTTGTTCGTGGTAAACAGGATAATATATTTTTTCATATTTTTTATCAGAAAATGCAGCAACAATCGGATTTGCAGTCCATAATTCGCCATCAACATCATTACTTTTTAGAAATGAAAAATAGTTAATTGCGGCAACATCAATAGTTGTTATTTCATTCCCAGTATAATACACCAAACCCTGCCAAAGCGATGAAAACAAAATTAAAACAAATACTGCAGGAAAAATCCAGCGTTTCATCATATTAATTTTATGTTCAGACCATAATACAAAAAGGTTAAGCCCATAACCAGTAAGCATTGCAACAAATGGAAGAAAACTCAGCAAGTAACGATAATCCCTGCAGTTCATTTGCGAATAGTATGTCAATGGGATAACTGCCGCTGTAATTATGAAGTATGCTTTTTTGTTTTTTGAAAACAAAGAATATAGAATGCCCAAAACTGCAAAAAGATGAATAGGATGCTCTGACAAAACAATCCATTTAAGATAAGCAGACCAAGGCATTGCGCGCAATACATTACAGCCAAGCACCTGCTTAATTGCAAACGCGCCTGCGGTAAAAGAAGCCAAAAAGTTTCCATACATAACATAATTGAATATAAAAAATGGAAGCAATGTAATAAGAAATGAGCTGAGAAAAACCAACAAGGTTTGGAGTTTGAATTTGAAGAAGAAATACAAAAGCACAGGCGCAATAAAAATACCCATAGGAAATCTTGTTAAAGTACTAATTCCAAGAAAAATACCTGCAACAGAATATCTGCCACTGGTAAGAAAATAAAAAGAAAGCAACAAAAGAAATAATGACGGAATCTCAGTATAAGTATGAAATCCGAGATAGAAAAAAACAGGGCTGAAAGCGAAAATAGAACTTGCAAACAAAGCAGTCCTTTCATCAAAAAACCTTCTTGAAATTACGTGCACAAGAATAATGCAACCTATTGAAAACAAAAAAGTAATAACTCTTCCAAAAACCTCAGGATTAAAGCCAACAAACCAGCCAAAACCAAGCACAACAGGCCAAACAACAGGACGAATATCCTCCCACAAGCCAACACTGCCGCCAGAAAAGATGTACTTACCCATCCCAATATATGCTCCACTGTCCCACCAGATTTCATGATAGTCAGTTATGAGAAAAAATAAACGTAAAATTATTGCGATTAAAATTATGAAATAAAATAATTTGTTTTTCATATTTACTAAGAAATAATGATAGTTTTTATACTTTTCAATTAAAACTTAACTTTCACAACCTTCTTTTCTTCCTCAGAAGCTTTGAACATTTCAAAAGGAGACAAAGCCATCATTCTTGCGATGAACAGGTCAGGAAAGCTCTGAATTCTAATGTTGAAGTTATTTACGCTGTCATTATAGAACTCTCTCCTGTCTGCAACCTCATTCTCAATGCCTGAAATTCTTTCCTGCAAATGCTTGAAGTTAACATTCGCTTCCAACTTGGGATAGTTTTCGGCAACAGCAAACAAACTTTTCAAAGCGCCGCTAAGCATGTCGCTTGCAGATGCCTTTTGAGAAAGTGTTGTTGATTTCATCCAAGCACTCCTTGCCTTAGTAATATTCTCGAAAACAGACTTCTCATGTTTCATATATCCTTTGCAGGTTTCTATAAGGTTTGGCAACTCATCATAACGCTGTTTGAGAAGAACATCAATATTGCCCAAAGATTTATTGATATTGTTGCGCAACTGAACAAGACCATTATAGATTGCTATGAGATACAACACGAGAATCGCTGCAACAACAAGAATTATGATTGTGGTGAGCATTTTTTTAATTAAAATATTGCTTATTTAAATAACTTCTGCAATTATAAAAAATACTCCCCCTACAAACAATCCTGTTCCAGCTATGACGAAAATCCACCCGAGCCACCTGTACTTCATTACAAAACCCTTTTCATCTTTGCCAGAAATATAATACGGAGCGTGGGCTGACTGAATCATAATGTCTTCAACGCCTTTGACAGCAGTTGCCTCTTTAACATAAGGATTGTCGCCTGCTGTACCGAGAACGTATAATTCTTGTCCCGGAACTAGTACTTGCTCACGCAAGTTTCCCCATGAATCATAAGTGAAAGGAACATCAACAGCCGCGTTTAAAGGGTTGACGAGCACGCTTCCTGTACTGTCCTTGACAAAAAAAGGGTGAAAAAACTTTTCAATCACTTCCCAATACCCTGTTTTTCCAGATCTCTTGTATTTTTCAAGCACATACCACACACACTTCTGCTTTTTCAATAATGAAAAAGCATAATCATTCAAAGGCTTGCTTATTTTGCCCTTGATTTCAACCAAACCCATTGCAATGCTCCTGATTTTTGAAGTCGGCATGTCTTCAACCAAACGCGCAATCCTGACAGAAGCAAAACCAATCGTAAAAAACAAAACCCCCCCTTCAATCATTGAAAGCTTAAACAAAAAAGAAGACTCTGCTTTGTATGCGATATAAATTGTTGCTCCTGAAATAACAAGAAGAATTCCAACAACCGCTTCAACAAAACTACCAAACCTCACCTGAAGACCAAAAAGCGCCGCCATTCTAATAAAGAAGAACTGCAAGTTAATAAACTGTTCATCTTACTTGACACATAGAAGGATGGATGGCTCAAACGTAATCATTCAGCTTTCTGAAACGGCTCGTCGATGAGGGATTTATGTTCTTCAGTAGC
>JACQIC010000008.1 GCA_016198725.1 Candidatus Aenigmatarchaeota archaeon
ATTCAAAAGCACGCTTATCAAGAAAAAAACAAAAAAATTAATGCCTGTAATGACGTGATTATTTTCTAATCATTTTTGTTATTTGTGCTATGACGAACATAAGAATGATTGCGGTAGTGATTCGCCACAATGGCAGCAAGTTTCCTGCAAGCCAGACTATGAACAACGCTCCAAGAAGCGCGAAAAAATACTGTTCAAAACGCTTGTATTTTGTAATCTCAACATAAGCTCTTAAACCTATTAAGTAAATTATCACTCCATTAAGCACAACTGCAATAATATCTCCAATAAACAAAAACAAGAAGAAAAAGAATGCCATCAAAAACCCGATCATTAGCAAGAGTTGTGGAAACATGAAGCAAACAACATTATTGCAGTATTTATATTTGATGCTTTGCATCATGCTACCGATGTTTCACGGTGGTTTTTGACATTTTTGTAATCCATAATTTTATTAAATGAATGGGAATTTCAAAAGGTGTGAAAATCGATTACAAAAACGGGAATTGGATTGTTCCGGAAAATCCTGAGATAGGTTTTATTACTGGTGATGGCATCGGAACTGATGTAACTCCTGCGGCAATTAAAGTTATTAACTCTGCAGTGTGGAAAGCGCATGGAAGAAAAATTATTTGGAATGAAATTCTCGTTGGCGAAAAAGCTGAGACTGAGAAGGGTAGTTTGTTGCCTGATGAGTCAGTGCAGAAAATAAAAGAATTGCGCATTGTACTGAAAGGCCCTTTGACAACCCCTGTTGGAGAAGGACACAGGAGCTTGAATGTCACAATGCGCCAGTTGTTTGACTTGTACCAGTGCGTGCGTCCTGTAAAGTATTTTGATGGCGTTCCTTCTCCAATGAAAGAACCGCAGTTGGTTGACGTGGTAATTTTCAGGGAAAACACAGAGGATGTATATTCAGGGATTGAATGGCCTGCACTTTCTGACAATGCAATTGAAATTCTTAATATCCTGAAATCTAAAGGTTTTACTGTTCGCGAGGACTCCGGCATTGGAATAAAACCTGTCAGCAAATCTGCCAGCAAGAGACTTATTAAAGCCGCAATTGAATACGCGCTGAAAAACAACAGAAAAAGTCTGACAATTGTTCACAAGGGAAACATAATGAAATTTACAGAAGGAGCATTTCAACAATGGGGTTATGACCTGCTAAGAGAAAAGTATGCAGACAAGGTTGTTTTTGAGGAAGAGCTGGCAGGCGTTTCAGTTCCTGCAGGAAAGATTGTTGTAAAGAACAGAATTGCAGACTCGATGTTCCAGCAGTTATTGCTCCGCCCTGACGAGTATGACGTGATTGCCACAACTAACTTGAATGGTGATTATCTGTCTGACGCCGCTGCTGCACAGGTTGGCGGCATTGGCATAGCCCCTGGGGCAAATATTGGTGAAGGCATTGCCATTTTTGAAGCAACACACGGTTCTGCCCCAAAACATGCAGGCACGGACAAGGCAAATCCTGGTTCTGTTATCTTATCCGGCGCAATGATGCTTGAGTTTATCGGCTGGACAAAAGCTGCAGAACTCATCATAAAAAGCATGGAAAAAACCATTCAGAACAAGACTGTAACGTACGATTTTGAACGGCTGATGACAGGCGCGAAACTGTTGAAGTGTTCAGAATTTGCTGACGAAATTATTAGAAACATGGACTGATATTTGACCAGCGGTTCTTGACAGGACAAGTCTTAAAAACAGATACTGTTTCTTCTCGTAAAATGCTTGCAGAAGAAGCCAAGAAATTGATTAAAAATCAGCTTAAGTTAGACGTAACTCTTGAAGTTCCGCCAGACTCGAAACTTGGAGATTTTGCATTTGCCTGTTTCTCAATAGCGAAAGAAATGAAAAAACCGCCTGTTGAAATAGCAAAAGAACTAGCAGGAAAAATCAAATTGTCAGGCATAATTAAGAACGCACAAGCGACAGGCCCTTACGTGAATATATTTCTTGATACCAAAACAATTGGAAAACTTGTAGTGGGCAATGTTGAAGAAGAAAAAGAGCATTACGGCTCGAGTCATTCAGGAAAAGGCACTCATGCGTTGATAGAACACACCAGCATCAACCCGAATGCATCGCCTCACGTTGGAAGAGCGAGGAATGCTCTTATTGGTGATTCATTGGCGCGCCTGTTAAGATTTGAAGGGTATCAGACAGAAGTGCATTATTTTGTTAATGATGTTGGCAAACAGATAGCAATGCTTGTGTTGGGCTGTAAGAACAGAAAAAATGTGACGTTTGATGATTTGCTTGACATCTACGTTGAAATCAACAGCCGCATTGAAAAAGAGCCATCTTTGGAAAAACAAGTTTTTGAGTTGTTGAACAAGTTCGAGTCAGGAGATTCTGAAGTGCGCAGGCGTTTCAGAGAAATTGTGGAAATCTGCGTAAAAGGACAGTCATCTCTGCTGGGAGAAATTGACATCAAATTTGACCATTTTGATTACGAATCAGACTACATCGTTAACAAAACCACTGACTGCGTACTTAATGAATTAAAAAAAACAAAGCGAGTATTTGTTGATGAAGAAAATCGCCAAGTGCTTGATTTAAAAGGTTTTGAACTGCCTCTTGAATCGCCAGTGCTTGTGCTTACAAGAGGAGATGGCACGTCGCTGTATTGCCTGCGGGATTTGGCTTACAACATTGACAAGAACAAGTGGGCAAAGGGAAAGAATTTTTTAGTGCTTGGGGAAGATCAAAAGTTGTATTCTCAACAGATTGAAACTGCCCTGAAACTTTTGAACCAATCCTCGCCAGAAGTAGTGCATTATTCTTTTGTTCTCTTGAGCACTGGAAAAATGTCAACAAGACAAGGAAACGTAGTGCTGCTCAGGGATTTTCTGGACGAAGCGGTGCACAGGGCAAAAGTAGCGATGAAAAGGCATTTTAGCGAAGAAAAAACTGAAGCTCTTGCAAGAATAGTTGCGTGCGCAGCAGTCAAGTTCTCGATTTTAAAGGTCGCGAATGAAAAAACAGTAACATTTGACTGGGAAAGCGCACTTTCATTTGAAGGAGATACTGCCCCTTACTGCCAGTACGCTCACGCACGCATTCATTCAATTTTCAAAAAAGCAAACGTACACGAACCTTTACTGCCTGACAATCCGGTGTTTGAAACACACTCTGAACACCAGCTGATACTTGCACTTGCCAGTTTTCAGGAATCAGTGCGCAAAACTCTTGATTCAAAAAACCCATCAGTACTTGTTCACTACGTCTTGTCAGTTGCGAAAGCATTCAGCGAGTTCTACCATCAATGTCCTGTGCTTGAAGCTGAAGAAAAAACAAGACTGTCAAGACTCGCGCTTTGCAATGCAGTGCGCATCGTTCTTGAGAATGGTCTGAATTTGCTGGGCATAGAAGCGCCTGATGAAATGTGAAAAAAATCTCGAGTTCGCCTTCGGCTCACACGAGATTTTCAAATGCTACGAGAGGATGCCACGGAGGTTTTGACTTCGGAGAATTTGAATTTTCGTGAATGAGCGAGGCAAAGCCGAGCGAATTCAGAAAATTCTTGAATTACAATCCAAACAACAATATTCTATCCAAAATACTAATTAAAAGGCTTATAACCATAAGCGCAAGCCCCCACATTCCTGCAACAAGATATAATTTCTTTTCCTTCAAACCGTATGTTTTTGACAAAAACAATCCTGCCCCAACAAAACTCCACAAAGCCACAACTGCAAGAATCAATTTGTTTGATGCGCCAAAAAACATCATGGCACGCGTGACAAGCTGCATTCCTATCACAACAGCAAGCGCAAGAAGCCCTGACTGCTGCCAACCAGTCTTAATGCCCAAACCCTTCAAAAGAATTTTAAGAACAAACGCGCCAAGAACAACATGCACTACAATATTAAATGCGAAAATTGATTGCAATATCATAAAAATAATTTTACACTACCAGTTTATAAATGTCACGATTTTCCACCAGTTTTATACTGGTGGAATACTGGAAAATCGTGAGCATGCTCAAAAACCACTATTCATACCACTGGTGTTTCACCAGTGGTTTTTGACAACTTTGTGGAAAACTCACAACATGATTAGCTTAGAATTCTCAATATTATGTGCCAAGCTTTTATTGCACTTGAAACAGTAATTTTCAATAAATTCTTCAACACTTGGCGTATACGCTCCTTGTTCATATAATCCTTTTCTTTGCCGAAATTTCGCAAATTCGAGCACTGTTTTCGTTCCTTCTCCGCGCGTTCCTTTTTCGCATGTACTTTTTACGTTTTCCACATATTCAGAAACTATATTTAAAGGGTGCGGAGAACGCCCAAATGCAGATAATGAAAGAGTTAGAAGATCGCACTTGTACTGCAATTCAATTAGACAGCCCTTAGTTTTAGACGCCCACCTAAAATGAGTTGTGCGTGAACTAGAATCAATATGTTCTTCATTTTTTCCCGTGATTTTATCAAATGGTTGCTTAAATTTGTGTCCAAAATTAAACTCAAGTTGGTCATACGCATAACGATTAGTCCAGTTGTCTATGCTTGTTCGCGTTTTTTGTATTTCTTCATCACTGTAACCTAAATAATACCCCCACTGCACAAATTCAACTTCCTGAAAAGATATTTTCTCATTAGCCAAAACCAAACGTACAATGTTTGCCTGTTCTGTTTTTTCTTTCAAAGGACCTTCAAGAACTGAACCAAAACCATTTTTTAAATCAATACTATTTCGTTTAAAATACAATTGCTTGTACGATAATCCGTTAAAAAGTATTTCCTCAATTGCCATTTTAGATTAAATTCGACAGGTCTTTTTATAATTTTGTGTGCTGTAAGATATGTGCTTAAAAATACTACCCACCTTTAAATATTCTGTCACATTATTAATATCATGCAAACCGTGAAAGCCAGACTTGTTGACATCACTTACAAAGTTGAAAGCGGAAAGCCTGTTGTTTTATTATTTTGCAGAACGCAGGAAGGCAGAAAGATTTGCATCAAAGACAACTCTTTTGAGCCATATTTTACAGTCATTTGCGGAAAAGATGCACTGCACAAAATAAGGGCATTAACAGTGAATGAAGATGGAATGTCATACAGAATTACACGTATTGATGAAGTCCATACAAAACTCGCAGAAAAACCAACTCTCGCATTCAAAGTATTCTGCAACATTCCAAAAGCAGTGCCAAAACTGCGCGACCTTGCAAGAGCGATTCCTGAAGTTTCAGGAGTGTATGAAGACGATATTTTGTTTGTAAGACGTTATTTGATTGACAAGGACATCAAGCCGTTAAATATGATGACTGCAACAGGAGATTTTATTGAAGACAAATCAGTGCAAGTTCCAGTATTTAAAGCAGAAAAAGTTGAAAAGGAAACATCAGAAAGTTCATTGCCGCGCACGCTTGCATTTGATATTGAAACATACTATAACCCCGCACAAAAAGCCATTGACCCTGCAAATAATCCTGCGCTAATGATTGCATTGTATGGACGAGATTTTGAATGCTGCATTACGTGGAAAAACTTTCCGCATACAGACAAAAGAATAATTGTTGTTGAAGATGAAGCTGCCATGCTCAGAAAGTTTGTAGAACTGGTTAACAAATATGAACCTGATATTTTGACTGGCTACAACAGCGACGGTTTTGATTTTCCATACCTTGCAAAACGCGCATCAATACTAAAACTGCAGCTTTCAATCGGGCTCGACGGCAGCAATGTAATGATAAATGGCAGAACAGTGCAGGAAGCAGAAATCTGCGGCATAACACACATTGACCTGTTCAAATTTGTCAGACACGTAATGGTGAGAAGCCTGAAAACAGATGTGTACACGCTTGATGCAGTAAGTACTGAAGTTCTGGGAGAAGGAAAAATTGTTGTAGACCTCGACACACTGCACCAGTTATGGACTGAAGCATCTCAAGAGCTTGAAAAGTTTTGCAAATACAACATCCATGACTGCAAACTCACATACCTGCTGTGCGAAAAATATTTTCCAACAATGAACGAATTTGTCAACCTTATTGGCTTGCCGCTGACAAGCATCACGCGCATGAGTTTCTCAACACTTGTTGAATGGTACATCATAAAAAAAGCAGTTCTTTCAGGCGAGATAATTCTTCAAAAACCAAGAAACACAGATGAACGAAAAAGAATGCACCAACAAGTAAAAGGAGGATTTGTGTTCGAGCCAACCCCTGGAATATACAAAAACATTGCAGTGTTTGACTACCGCAGCCTTTACCCATCAATCATTGCATCCCACAACATTTCAATAGGAACACTAAGATGCGAGTGCTGTAAAAACACTGGCAGAGTACCAACAGACAGGGGCGACTTCTGGTTCTGCACAAAAAACAAAGGATTCCTGGCATCAATAATTGAAGAGATAATAAACGCAAGAGCAGTAATCAAAGCAGAGCTGAAAAAGAAAAAAGACAACCTGCTCAGCGCAAGAAGCGAAGCGCTAAAAGTCCTTGCCAACTCATTCTATGGATACCTCGGATTTGCACCAGCAAGATGGTACGCATTTGAGTGCGCAGAAGCAACAACCGCGTGGGGCAGACACCACATACAGTCAGTAATTGCAGAAGCCCAGAATCAAGGATTCACAGTAATTTACAGCGATACTGATTCTGTATTTTTGCTTCTTGGAGAAAGAACAAAACAAGACATCATGAAATTTCAGGAACAAATCAACAAAAACCTCCCAGGACTAATGGAGCTTGACTTTGAAGGAGTCTACCAGTCAGGCATTTTCGTAAGCACAAAAACAAATGAAGGCGGCGCAAAAAAAAAGTATGCTTTGCTTGACGAGCACGGAATAATGAAAGTCAGAGGGTTTGAAACAGTAAGAAGAAACTCCAGCTTCATAGCAAAAGACGTGCAAAAAGAAGTGCTGGAAATACTGCTAAAAGAAAACGACGTGAAAAAAGCAGCAACATTTGTAAAAAAAATAATAGAACAAATGCAGAACAACCAAATACCACTGGACAAGGTCGTCATCCACACACAGCTCCAAAAAGCAATCGAGTCATATGAAAGTTTCGGGCCGCACGTCGCAGCAGCAATGCGAATGAGAGAAAAAGGACAGGAAGTCAGCGCAGGCACAATGATAAAATTCATTGTTGTCAAAGGCGCAGGAAAAATCCGCGACAAAGTACGCCTGCCAGACGAAACAAAACAAACAGACTATGACTCAGAATACTACATCAACAACCAAATAATCCCCTCAGTTGAAAGAATCTTTGCAGTGCTCGGAATAAGCAATGACGAACTGCAAAACAAGCCAGTGCAAAGCACTCTGGGGAAATGGCGACCATAACTTTATTTAAAAATCCTTACTGAATCTGTCATTGAAATCTGAATTGAGCCTTCTGAGCGCTGCACGTCTCCATCAACGACAAAATCAAGCGACCGGCAGGACTCAACTGTTATTTTTGCCGCTTTGCCATTATAGTAGGTGTTTTTCGCGCTGAACTGCGAGCCGTGCTTTCGTATGGCAAAAAAGTTTTTCAGGATTTCTTCAAGAGTGAAATTCCCAATTATGACATGCATTGCTCCAGGTGCAGCAAGGTCAAAAGGGTAAAGGCCTGTTGTGAGAATTGGCAGTGTTGAGACTGCGAGCACGTTGTAATCATCATCAATCACGTGTTCGTCATCAATAATTATCTTGTTGCGGCTTGGCAGGAACAATGTTTCCCTGCGCTTTTTGCTGAAAAGCGAAGCTCCAATGAGCAGTGCCGTAGTTCTTAATGCTGCAAGCCTCCCGCCTTTTTTTCGCGTGTAATACTCCTGAAGATACCTGTGAGCCAGTCCAAGCCCAAAAAAACAGCCAATTCTTTCAGCATACCGCTCATCTGTTTTGTAATCAACCTTCAGCCGGTCTATGCTGACAAGTCCTGCACTTCCTTTAAGAACGCGCTCAACATATTTTGTCCAGTTAGTAGGAAGGTTAAGGCACGTGTGCAGGTTATTCATGGTGCCTCCGTTAAACAATAGTGTCGGCGGATTCAGTTTGCCGAGCGCTGTTTGCACTGTTGAAAATGTTCCATCACCACCAATAATTCCCAAATACTCTGGAGGTTCACATTCTAAAACTGCAACTGCCTGCTCAAGTTTTTCTGGAGTTGGCGTGGCAATAACATGCTCTCCTCCAACGTATTTCACAAGTGAAGCTATCTTTCCTTTTTTTTCCTGCCCATAACCCGCGTGCGGGTTAAGAATATATTTTCCCTGCATTTTAAGCGTTTCTGTCATTTGTTAATTTATACCCGCACACAAATGCAGCAATCAACCCTATTGTGCCTATCAGCACCCGATCGTTGTGCCTTAATATTCCAAGCCCCATTGCGATTATCATTTTTGGCGGAAGGAAAACATAAACAACTGCGAGCAGTAATCCAATAACCAGAAAAACAACATATTTTGTTCTATTCATACCTGCCTCTTGAAATGAGCATCCTAATTATTTCTGTAAACGCAACAATTAAAATTGCTCTTGACAGCGCAAACACAGCAGAATAAGAAAGACCTGATAATACACTCAGCAAAAACTCACTTACAAATCCTGCAATAAGCCCAGTAAAAATAACTGTTTTAATACTCTGGACTGAACTGTACAATAATACTGTTATTGGCACAAGCACAAAAACTCCAAGCGCTAACGCGTACCACAAGTAAAGAAAAATGCGAAGTTCAGGATTAACAAGCCCTACTGTCCTGAAAAGCATATGCAAACCCATTTCACTTGCCACAACACAAATTGCTACAAGAAATGACTGGCTTGCAGCCACTACAAACTTGTTTGCCGGCGCCTGTTTAACTTTCAGCACATGATTCAGCGCAAGCCAGTAAACGATAAACAATGCCAAGGCATGCACGACAATGTACCAAACAGCCTCGTCAAGAGTAAACACTGACCTGTCAAGTGTCGGCGTTGCAAACGTGTAATAAATGTAAAATATCACAGGACCGCCAATACTGCTGACGATGCCCTCCTCCAAGCCAATCCCAACAAGGTGTGCAATAAGAAAAACCACCAAAAAAATAATTGTGAATTTCACTGCAACATAATTAAGGTGAACTGCAGTATCAGTCGCCAAATGATACATCATGTCAAGAGAGTTCATTCCTATAGTTACGAGAAGAGAAAAAAAAAGCGTGTACTGCCAAGTCAGCCTCATTCAACAACAACCTTCCCTTTCATTGTCGGATGAATGCCACAAATATACTCGTATGCGCCTTTCTTGTTAAAAGTAAACGTCCAAGAATCCCCTTTGAACAATTCAGGAGAAGCAAATGCATTGTTATTTGCCTCGACAGTATGAATCGCGTCATCTTCATTCACCCATTTTATAGTCTGGCCTTCTTTTACAGTGAGCATATCAGGTACGAACTTGAAATTCTTGATTGTTACAGTAAAATCCGCCAGTGTCTCTGCAACAGTCTCTGATGATGATACCTGCTGTTTTGCGCAGGCAGCAAGCAAAAGTAATAAAGCAATTCCAATAATTGTTTTGTTTTTCATCCATTTTGGGGATTTTCAGTATTATTTAAACTTTTAGTAAACAATTTATGCGATTTGTCACGATTAGTTAAGCACAGGGTATTTTGCTTGTAATCTATTTATGTATTCTGCAAGCCTAGGAAGTTCTTTTTTTGCATTTTCTTTAAGCTCGTAAAGTTCTATACTCTTTTTTGTTTTGTCAAGCGCATGCACTACCTTAACAAGGTTCGTCTTGTATTTTGCAGGCAGAACTCTGGCAGGATCATCTTGTTTAAGCAGAGGAACAACAGCATGCAGTTTCGCGACAACATGAAGAGTGCTGCTTGACAAAACACGCAGTACAAGAAAAATATAACTGGCATAATATTCTTCAAACTGTTCACGCCTATCAGTGTGAGGGTGCTTTATGTTATACTTATAGAATATTTGTTCTTTTATTGCATACTCCTCAACATCAACAAATCTCTGCAAAAGTTGGTTCACACTCAAAATACTCTCATAAAAAAAAGACAATTCCTCAGACAAGTCTTGCGACATTTACAAACCAAACAGTTTTAACTATTTAATTGTTATGCATTTATATACTAATATACTACATTTTGATATAAAGCTCTCGCAATACTTTCCTGAGCTCTTTTTCAACACCACTTTTTGTTCTGGCAGTCTGAACATTTTCTGCAAGCGCAGTATCATTAAACACGTCGCGAATCCATGAAGCAAAATCGTTTTTGCCGTCATTCACGTGATAACTGTAAACTTCCTCTTTCATAGAATTAACTGCCTTTTTAAGCTCTGGAATGTTTTTAATCACCCCTCCATCTTTAAGTTTGAAAAAAAGTTCCGGCCTTGGCACTTCAAGCAGCTTCCGCCTGTTGTAATTCAGCGCAGTCTCTGATTCGTGAAGTTCTTCACATTTCATTTTCTGCTTCCTCACAATACTTCGAACAGCATCTTCTATCTCCTTAAAAGTAAGCCCATAAGCATTCATAAGCTCTTCAGCATTTCCACTTTGACCAAACCTGTCTTTAACACCTATCATGTGAACAGGCACAAGATATGTTTGCGACAACAACTCAGCCACTGCACTGCCAAGCCCGCCATACACCTGGTGTTCTTCTGCTGTCACGACACAATTGCAATCACGCGCTGCCGCAATGATTGTTTTCCTGTCCAAAGGCTTGATAGTGTGGCAGTTAATCACGGTGCAATGAATATCTTCTTTTTCAAGATTCTGCGCGGCAAGAAGCGCTTCAAACACCATAACCCCACACGCAATAATTGCACAATCTTCGCCATGGCGAAAAACTTCTGCTTTACCAATCTCGAATTGTGTTGTTTCTATCGTAACAACAGGAGTCTTTTCCCTGCCCAATCGTAAATATGCTGGTCCAATAAATTTAGCAGCAGCAATAGTCGCCTTTCGTGCTTCTATAACATCACAAGGCACGACAACAGTCATTTTTGGAAGCACGCGCATGAGCGCGATGTCCTCAAGCGCTTGATGCGTTGCCCCATCAGGCCCGACAGTCACACCAGCATGAGTTCCAGCGATTTTAACATTTTGCTCATTGTACGCGATTGTTGTCCTGATTTGCTCCCAGTTTCTTCCAGGACTGAAAATTGCATATGAAGAAATAAAAGGAATTTTTCCCATAGCAGACATGCCTGAGGCAACAGCGGCAAGATTTTGTTCAGCCACGCCAACCTGAATAAACCGGTCAGGAAATTTTTTGCGAAACGCTTCAGCCCTCGTGCTTTCAGTAACATCTGCGCAAAGCACAGTGACATTTGGGTTTTTCCCCCCAAGAATAACTAACGCTTCACCATAACCATCGCGTATTGACACGCGGGCCGCTTTTGCAAGGTTTGATATAATTTTTGAGTCAGCCATGTTTTTCACCTGTAATTCTTGAGCGGTGTTTTTCAAGTTCTTTCAGCGCATTTCTTGCCTGTTCGGGAGTTGGCGGTTTGCCATGCCACTGATAGTCGTTTTCCATAAATGAAACACCTTTGCCAGGAGTGGTATGCGCGATAATTACCGTTGGCTTCTCGTGAATTGTTTCTGACTCATTTAACGCATCTATCACATGTCTCATGTTGTGCCCGTCCACTTCAAGCACGTGCCAGTTGAAAGACTCATATTTTTTCCGCAACGGCTCCAGCGGAAGAACATCCTCTGTGAACCCATCAATCTGAATATTATTTCTATCCACAATAACACTCAGGTTGTTAAGCTTGTATTTTGCTGCGAGAAGCACAGCTTCCCAAGTATTACCTGCATCATGCTCCCCATCGCTCGTGAGGCAATAAATGCGTATTTTCTTCTTGTCCATTCTTGCTGCAAGCGCCATGCCAACTGCTTGTGAAAGCCCGCTTCCCAAAGGACCGCTTGTCGTTTCAAGCCCAGGAAGAGAAAGTCTGTGAGGGTGTCCCTGCAATCGGCTCCCAAACTGCCGCAACGTCATAAGCTCTTCAACAGGAAAGTACCCTGCCTCAGCCATCACTGCATAAAGCGCAGGACAAATGTGGCCATTTGAGAGCACAAGCCTATCTCTATCCACCCAATTCGGCTCTTCTGGCTTATGATGAAGTACGTTAAAATAAAGCGCAACAAGAATATCTGCCATGCCAAGAGGACCTGCAGAATGACCAGAACCACCTGCAACAAGCATTTTAATAACATCCTGCCTAACAGTATTTGCTATAAGCTGAAGCTTCTTGATGTCACTAATCTTGCGCATGCAAAACCTCTTTAGCATTCGCATTGCAACTTCATATATTTAAAACTTCGGTAAAGAAAGCAGCTCCATTGAGTTATGGCCGTAAATGCCAACAACTTCGCCTTTGAGCCTATTCCATTTGAGATAATTGTGTATCTTGCGAAGCTGTTTTTCAAGCTCCATAACTGACCTTCTGCAACTGCCACTTTTTATCTCGACAAATTTTTTTCTGACAGCTGAAGCGTCTTTGTAAATAATAAGCACATCAGGCTGGGCAACCGCACGCTTCTTTTTTTTAAGCGGATATTCAGTTTCAATAGAAATAACCTGATGCTTGTGCACGCCAACGATTTCAGGATGTGCGAGCACAAACGCCTTCATTTCTTCGTGCCGCTGCAGGCTGCCTCTTTGGTAACCCATTAATTTATTTCAAGACTCATAAGTATATAATAATATCTGCAGGTTCCGGAAAATAGTCAGCAGTAAAACAAATTGTGTTTTTTTTCTTCCAAGTCAACAAATTTCACCACTGCAGACGACAAGTCTGATAGAACCTGCACAACATCATCAACTTCCTGAATGCATTCATCAAATCTTAAACTCAATTCTCGGGAAAGTGTCGGACCATATTTTTTCTTGCACTCCTCAAAAAAAGTTTTTCCATCCTCTGCACACTTTTTGAGAACATTGTATTGCGCCGCAGCTGACTCGTGAGTTTCCATCTGCCTTTGATATGCTGTCAGAGGAGTGGTGAACCTCAGCAAGTGGCATGGCAGAACACATACCCGCAACAGCCATTTGGCAAATGAACGCAATTGTTCAGGAATACTCTCCATAGTCAGTTCATCGTTGTTGAAAATTTCCAACTCCTGCTTAAATTTTTGGCGATAAACCAAAAGTCTTTTTTTAAAAATTTCGTAAGCAGTCCGGTGTTCAAAGAACTGATGGCTCAAATAATTGGAAGCATCCTGCATGAGCAGTTTCTCGTCATACTGCAAATTGCATTCTACTTCTCCCGCACCATTCCTGCACACGATGTTCTCCAACGTTTTATCCATACTTTCAAAAACACATCATAGTTTATAAATTATTCAGTATCTCCGAATAGGCTTTGCGCGGAAACTCACTCTTTTCTGATTAGGACGTAGACTTTTCTTCCTAAGAATTCTTTTGGTGCGTCTATTTTTGCGCCGGTTCCGTATTTTGTTATGGTTTTTTCGTAGATGAA